>JBDTXT010000455.1:0-2792 GCA_040006035.1 Pseudonocardiales bacterium
AACGGTTGACAACCCGTTCCGCACGAAACGACTGAGCGGGAGCAGCTAGACATCCGCGACAGCTTCCATCCCTCAACAACCATGAGGCTGCGCGTCCAGCCTGATCGCGTCCACCCTGACTGTAGCCCGTTACCCGCGCTGGCGCTGCAACGAAAGCTGGCCGCCCGATGCGAAGGCCACTCTGTGTCATGCACTGGTTCACGGCACCCACCCGGTTGGTCTCAGGGTCGCAGCGATCGGCGGCTCAGCTGACGATGATCACCTCGAGCGTGCGTGGCCCGTGGACCCCTTCGACGCGGGTGAGCTCGATGTCGCTGGTCGCACTGGGGCCGCTGATCCAGGTGAGCGGGCGGGTCGGGTCCACTGCCGCCACACCGTCCGGGACGGCGGGCACGATCTGCTCGGCCCGCACGACCGCCAGGTGGTAGTCGGGAACGAGGGTAAGCGCCCGGCGCCCTTGGCCCGGGCCGCCGTCGAGGACGATCGTGCCCGTCTGGGCAATGGCGACCGCGACGGTAGTGATCACGCCGTCGACACCGTCGAGTTGGTCAGTCGACAGCGGCGGTTCGTCGGCGATCGGCTCGCCGACCGCGGCCGCCCATGACCCCGGCAGCCCAGCTGGCGTGATCACCCGCCGGGCGCCTCGCCCGGCCAGCGCTTCGGCGATCGTCGCCTCCAGCCGGTCCGGCGGGCAGTGCCGCACGCGGGCGCGGTAGTCCTCGAGCCGATCGGTCAACAGCGCGACCGGGTCGGCCATGCTGACCTCCCCCGGCCCGTGGTAGTCGCGCGGTACCTCGATGCTGACCGGTTCGATGGCGCGGGCCTCGCGGATGCGGGCCAGCACGTCGTCGCGGGCGCTCATCGACGCGTCCACCAATCACGAAAGGGCTGTCTCGGCGGCCGGGGCAGGTCGCGCGACGACGTCCACGCTGACAGCGGCGGCGGAAGCCCGCGGATCCGGTCCGTGCGCAGGCCGAGGACCCGACCCAGGCGCGCGGCCCGCAGCGCCCAGGTCCACCGACGCCGGCCTCGCATGGTCCAGGCCAGCCCGGCCATCGCGGCGGCCTCGGGGCTGGGCACCCGACGCCCTGCTGCCTGCTCGTCGACCACCCGGGAGCGCAGGTGCACGAGCATGGTCGGGATGTCGATGGCGACCGGGCAGACGTCGTAACAGGCGCCGCACAGCGACGAGGCGAAGGGCAGGCTCGGGTTGTCGGCCACGCCGGTCAGCTGCGGAGACAACACCGCCCCGATCGGGCCCGGGTAGACCGAACCGTAGGCGTGACCGCCGGTGCGCTCGTACACGGGGCAGACGTTCAGGCAGGCAGAGCAGCGGATGCAGCGCAGGGCGGCGCGACCGTGCGGGTCGGCCAGGGTGGCGGTGCGGCCGTTGTCGAGGAGCACGAGGTGGAAGTCCTGGCCCTCGACCGCCCCGGTCCACATCGACGTGTACGGGTTCATCCGCTCCGCGGTGGACGAGCGCGGCAGCAACTGCAGGAACACCTCGAGGTCGCGCCAGGTGGGCAGCAGCTTCTCGATGCCCATGACGGTGATCAGCGTGCGCGGCAGGGTCAGGCACATGCGCCCGTTGCCTTCGGACTCGACGACGGCGAGCGTCCCGGTCTCGGCGATGGCGAAGTTCGCGCCGGACACAGCCACCTCGGCGGCGAGGAACTTGCGTCGCAGGTGACGACGGGCGGCCTCGGCCAGCGCCGCCGGTTCGTCGCTCAGGCCCGGGTCGACGTCGGCCATCTCGCGCAGGAAGATCTCGCGGATCTCAGCCCGGTTGCGGTGGATCGCGGGGACGAGGATGTGGCTCGGCTTGTCGTGGCCGAGCTGGACGATCAGCTCGGCGAGGTCGGTCTCCCACGCGGCGATCCCGGCCTCGGCCAACGCCTCGTTCAGCCCGATCTCCTGGGTGGCCATCGACTTGACCTTCACCACCTCGTGGGCGCCGGTGGCGCGGATGAGGTCGGTGACGATCCGGTTGGCCTCGTTCGCATCCCGCGCCCAGTGCACAGTGCCGCCGTGCGCGCTGACCCGCTGTTCGAGCTGCACTAGGTAGTCATCGAGGTGGGCGAGGACCTCGTCCTTGATCGCAGCACCCGCCGCCCGCAGCTCGGCCCAGTCGTCGAGCTCGGCCACTGCCGCGGCGCGCTTGGTGCGGATCGTCGTGGTGGCGTGGGCCAGATTGCGGCGCAGCTGCGCGTTCTGCAGGGCCTTCGTCGCAGCATCCGGGAACGGTTCGTCCCCGCGCAACTGTCCGACTCCGCGCGGTGCGGTCGGCATGCCCAGGTATGTCATCGGCTGCTCGCCAGGATCTCGGCCAGGTGCAGCGTGCGGGTGCGGGAGCCGGCGCGCGAGAGTCCACCGCCGATGTGCAGCAGGCACGACGCGTCACCCGCCGTGCAGACCGTCGCGCCGGTCGCGGCGACGGCCGACATCTTGTCCGCGAGCATGGCCGAGGACACGGCCGCATTCTTCAGGGCGAAGGTGCCGCCGAAGCCGCAGCACTGGTCGGCGTCGGGCAGCTCGACCAGATCGATGCCGGCCACCGCTCGCAGCAGCCGCAGCGGCCGGTCCCCCACCCGTAGTAGCCGCAGCGAGTGGCAGGTCGAGTGGTAGGTCACGCGGTGCGGGAAGTACGCCCCGACGTCCTGCACGCCGAGAACGTCGACCAGGTACTCCGACAGCTCGAAGGTCTTCGCGCCGACGGCTGCGGCCCGCGCGGCCAGCGCCTCGTCACCGGCCATCCGCGCCACCTGGGCGTGCTGGTGACGTACCGACGCCGT
>JBDTXT010000456.1:0-2791 GCA_040006035.1 Pseudonocardiales bacterium
CGGTCAGCCGCAGGACGTCGTCGGGGGAGCGCAGCCAGTCGACGTAGGACTGGATCCCGGCCTGGGCCACGAGCGTGACCCACGAGCGCTGGTCGGCCGGCAGCTCACGAAACCAGGCCAGTTGCTCGTCCATCCGCGCCGCGCTCTGCGTCGCGAGCCGCCCCGTCGCGTGCTCGATGTTGCGGATCGTGTCGTCTTGCAGTGCCGGCCTCACGCCTGCAGCCTGCCACGTGCCCACTGGCTACGGTGAGACCGTGGCTGCGTCACGTGATCCTATTGCCGACCTGCGGCGCATCGCCTTCCTGCTCGAGCGAGCCCGCGAGCCGACGTACCGCGTGAAGGCGTTTCGCAACGCCGCCAACGTGATCGATGCCCTCGCCGGCGACCAAGTCGCCGTGCGGGCGAAGGACGGCACGCTCACCAAGCTGGCCGGCGTCGGCGAGGTCACGGCCCGGTGCGTGACCGAATCCCTCGGGGGCGAGGTTCCGGTCTACCTGCGCCGCCTCGAGGCCACCGAGGACACTCCCCTCGACGAAGCCACGGCCGCCCTGCGCGCTGCCCTGCGCGGTGACTGTCACACCCACTCGGACTGGTCCGATGGCGGCTCGCCCATCGACGAGATGGCCCGTGCAGCGCGCGACATCGGCCACGAGTACGTCGTGCTCACCGACCATTCACCGCGGTTGACGGTGGCGAACGGGCTCTCGGCCGAGCGGCTGGAGAAGCAACTCGACGTCGTCGCCGCACTCAACGAGGAGCTGGCGCCGTTCCGGATCCTGACCGGCATCGAGGTCGACATCCTCGATGACGGGACGCTGGACCAGAAGCCGTCCTTGTTGGCGCGGCTGGATGTGGTCGTGGCGAGCCTGCACAGCAAGCTGCGGATGCCCAGCAAGGAGATGACGCCGCGGATGGTGGCGGCGGTGAGCAACCCGCACACCGACATCCTGGGTCACTGCACCGGGCGGCTGGTCACTGGCGGGCGGGGCACCCGGCCCGAGTCGGACTTCGACGCCGAACTGGTCTTCGCCGCCTGCGCCCAGTTCGGCGTGGCGGTCGAGATCAATTCGCGTCCCGAACGGCTCGACCCGCCCAAGCGGCTGTTGCGCCTGGCCGTCGAGGCCGGCTGCCTCGTCTCGATCGACACCGATGCGCATGCGCCGGGCCAGCTGGACTGGCAGCCGTATGGCTGCGAGCGGGCCGCCCGTTGTGCGGTGCCGCCCGAGTCGATCGTCAACAGCTGGGCCATGACCGACCTGCTCGCCTGGACTGATGATCACGAGAGGACACCGCGTTGATCGACGTGCGGCGGGCCGCTGCCCGCTACGGGAGCGTGCAGCCCGGGATCACGAGCTGGCACTGCTTCTCCTCCGGCCCCCACTACGACCCGACCAACGCCGGGTTCGGGTCGGTGATCGCGCTGGACGAGCACGCCGTCGCTGCGGGCGCGGGCTTCGCGCGCCACGCCCATCGCGGCGTCGAGATCCTCAGCTGGGTGCTGGCCGGCACGCTGAGCCATGAGGACAGCACAGGTGGTGTGGAACACGTCGGGCCCGGCACCGTGCTCTACCAATCCGCCGGCTCGGGAATCGAGCACACCGAGGCGAATGCATCGGGCACCGAGCCGCTGCGGTTCGTGCAGTTGGTTCTGCTCGGTCCCGTCGCAGCACCGCGGCATCGGCCCGGCGAATCGCCGGTCGCGGTGGGCGACGGTGAGGTCGAGGTGCTGGTGCCCACGCATCCCGTCGAACTGGCGGCCGCTTCGCACACGCTCGTGTTCGTGGCATGCGGCAGTGTCCTGGTCAACGGGCAGCGGTTGAGCGCCGGCGACAGCGCCCGGGTCCGCGACACTGCGCTGCGGATGCAGGGCGACGGCGAGGTACTCACCTGGCGCTCGATACCGTCACCGCGATGACCGAGGCGCCGGAACCCGGCTATTACGAGTGGCTCGACTTCAACGCGCCGCTGTCGGGTGCGCGGGCCGATGCGATCGCCCGCCACCTGGCTGCCGGCCAGCCGAGAACCGTCCTGGACCTGGGCTGCGGTTGGGGGGAACTGCTGCTGCGCACGGTGGCCGCCTGTGCCGAAGCGACTGGCGTCGGTGTCGACTCCGCTGGGCCGGGTCTCGACCGGGGGCGAGCCACCGCCGTCGCCCGCGGACTCGGTGAGCGGGTCGAGTTCGTCGAGGGTGACTGCACCGCGCCGCGCGATCCGGCTGACGTCGTCATCTGCGTCGGCGCCGACCACGCGTTCGGCGATCAATCAGCGGCGTTGGCGGCGCTCGGTTCCTTCCTCCGGCCAGGTGGCCGGCTGCTGTTCGGCTCGGGTTTCTGGCGGCAGCCACCGAGCGCCGAACAGGCCGCGGCCGTCGGGATGACCCCTGACTCGTTGCCGGACCTGGCCGGCCTGATCGAGATCGCCATCGACCAGGGCTTTCGAGCGCTGGCGATCCAGAGCGCCAATCACGACGAGTGGGAAGAGTTCGAGTCCGGCTACCTGGCTGATTGGGAGCAGTGGCTGCTGAGCTATGGCGACCGTCCCGAGGCTGAGCGGGTGCGCGCCAAGGCCGACACCCACCGCACCGAGTGGCTGCGCGGCTACGGCGGTGTCCTAGGTTTCGGCTACCTCACGCTGGGGCGGCCCAGCTGATCGAGCCGTCGGCCGGCCGAGCTGCAACAGTGGCCCGACTCGAACAGCCGGTAGGGGTGCGGCATAGGGTCCGGACCATGGCGATCCCTTCGGTCAACTTGGGCGGTCTGACCGTGTCCGCGCAAGGGCTGGGCTGCATGGG
>JBDTXT010000457.1:0-2786 GCA_040006035.1 Pseudonocardiales bacterium
GTCGACCCTGCCCAACGTGTCCGACCGGCTCGGCTACCTGACCCGGACCAACTCGGAGTCGTTGCTCGGGGTGCGCATGTGGCACCCGAACCACGACTACACGCAGGGTGTGGCGATCACGTCGTCCTGGCACCCGGACGAGAACACGCACATCGAGCCGGTCCGCTACGGCAAGGGCAGCAACGCCATGGGGCTGCTCAACACGCTGATGACCGATGGCGGCACGCGCCGGCAGCGGTGGATGCAGTTCCTGCTCGCGATGCTGCAGAACCCGCTGCGGTTGCGACTGCTCGTGCCGCGCAAGTGGTCGCAGCGGGTGATCATCCTGCTGGTCATGCAGACCCTCAACAACTCGATCACCGTCACGCGGGTCAAGACGAGGTTCGGCCGCGGCAAACTCACCTCCGAGCAGGGCGAGGGGGACCCGAACCCGACCTGGATCCCGGTCGCCAACCAGGCGGCCCGGCAGTTGGCCGACAACGTAGGCGGCGTGGCCGGCGGTACCTGGGGCGACCTGATGAACATCCCGATGACCGCGCATTTCATCGGCGGCTGCGCGATCGGAGACTCCCCGGCGACCGGGGTGGTGGACCCGTACCACCGGCTCTACGGACACCCGGGCCTGCACGTCGTGGACGGCTCCACCTTGTCGGCAAACCTGGGTGTCAACCCGTCGCTGTCGATCACCGCGCAGGCCGAACGCGCGATGTCGCTGTGGCCAAATCGCGGCGAAACGGACGTCCGCCCCCCGTTGGGCCAAGAGTACGAACGCGTCACGGCGGTCCAGCCGAACAGCCCCGCTGTTCCCGAGGGAGCGCCGGGCGCGATACGGTCCCGGACGGTGCGCCTCGGGATGCCCGGGTCACGCCCCGCTTAACACAGCGTCGGATCCGGGACCGGCCGTCCGACGTCGGGAGGGTTCCGACGTCGCGCGCGCATCCTGGCACGTCGCCCAAAAATCGTGGTCGAGCAGCGGGCCGCGGCGGCTCGACTGAGAGGCTTCGATGACGCGCACATCCATCCAGAGCGAGCGCCGGCGCACCGGCCGAGCCCGCTGGATTCCATTTGCCGCTGGCGCGACGGCAGCGGCGCTGACCGTGGCGGCCGTCGCCACTGCCGGCGGCGGCGCCGCAGGCGCGGCCACCACGCCGCGCGCGCAGTCGGCGGGCAACTTCGTGGACGCCACCATCGGTGGCAACCCGATCGACGACATCGCGAAGCTGGCCTTCGCTCGGGCACAGAACCCGGGTTCCGTCACGGACCAGAACCCGCTCGACGTCACCGTCCTCAACGCCATCAACCTGCCGCTGACCGGCGCACTTCAGCTGCCGCAACTGCTGGGCATCACCCTCGGCGCCGCGAACCAGGTGGCACTGGCGAAGAGCACCGGTGCGTCGTACGGCGCGGCCGGAGCCGTGCTCAATTCAGGTGGCGTCTCGGTCGGCGGCAACAACGCCTCACGCCCGGCGAACGCCACCATCGACCTCACTGCGTCCGGCATCTCCGGCAACTCGCCGGTGCCGGTGCCGGGTGGCGGCGAATCCAGCGCCGACGCCCTCGGCGGCGTGACCGCGTCCATCGGTGCCGTTTCCTCGATCGCCCGGGTTCCTGCGTTCGGCCCGCCGCTCGCGAGCAGCTGGCTGCAGAGCTGCACCCAGGCATCAGCGACCTGCTATCAGATCGCCTCGGTCGACCTGAGCCTCGGCTCGCCGCTTGTCGGGCAGATCCTCGGCACCGTCACCGACACGCTCGACAGCGTGCTGGCCCAGCTGGCGACAGCCGCCGGCAACGTCGGCCTGCCGAGCGCGTGCTCGTTCAGCGTGGGCTTCGGCTCGATCTCGCTCGAGAACGGCGCGGTCATGATCGACTCGCAGACCGGCAGCATCACATTCACCTGAAGAAGCTGCTCCAGACGCTGCTTGGCAAGGACCTCAACGCGCTGCCGGCGAACTTCGACCTGATGAACTTCCTGCTCGACTACCTGGCCAGCCCGGACGGTCTGGCTGCGGGCCTACAGGGCATCATCGGCGGGCTCACCAACCCGCTGGCCGACAAGTTCACCGCCTGCCTCACGGCGCTGCAGAACTCCGGGCCGATCGGTCAGATCGCCGGCCTGTTGCTGACGCTGACCAACACGCTCACCGCCGGGCAGACCCAGCTGGAGGACACGATCAACGGTATCGTGACTGCCCTCGGCGACGCCGCAGGTGGCACCAGCCCACTCGCACCGCTGGGTGATGTGCTGAAGAAGGTCATCGACATCGGTGTCAACGTCCAGCCGCAGGTCTCCTCCGGTGACTTCAACACCAACCTGAACAAACTCCCGAAGCAGGGCATGACCCCGCCGCCGGTGCCGTACCAGCACACCGTGCGGGCGAACGAGGTCCAGCTGCTCAGCGGAGCGGTGACCCTGGCGCTGGCCAATTCCTCGGCCGGCCCGAGCCGCGGGCCGATCGTCTGCTGCGCCCCGCCGCCGTCCAGCTCGTCGGTCCCGCCGACCAACATCCCGACCGGCGTCCCGGCCGGTTCGGGCACGCACGGTGGTAGCCCGCTGCTGCCGATCGTGTTGCTGGCAATCGGCGTGCTGTTCGCCGCGGGTGGCTTCGTGTCCTACCGGATGCGTGGAGCACTCAACCGCCACTAGGCACTAGCGAAGAAAGGCCCGCCATCCATATCGGATGGCGGGCCTTTCTCGTTACGATGGGTACGGGGTTGCGGACTGGGGAGTCTGTTGTGACCAATTCAGCACGGGCGCGGGGGCAGGGCCGGGCCGCCGTCGTCCTGGG
>JBDTXT010000458.1:0-2783 GCA_040006035.1 Pseudonocardiales bacterium
CTTGCGATCGTTTTCCTGGTGGTCGGCGTGACTCTGGTAGGAGAGAGCTTGAACGACGTGCTCAACCCTTTGCTGCGGACGACAAAGCTCACCCACGTCGTCCTGCCCCCGCGCAGCACCGGTATCTCGATGGAGAAGCCGGCATGACCGCGCCAGTGCTCGACGTCCACGACATGCGCGTCTGGTACGCCGGACCCAACGGCCCAGTACAGGCTGTCGACGGGGTGACCTTCGCGCTACGTCCTGGTGAGGTGCTTGGCCTCGTCGGCGAGTCCGGCTGCGGCAAGTCAACGCTCGGGCGCGGGCTGATGGGCTTGGTGCCGCGCGGCGCCGCGATCGACGGCAACGTCGACTTCGGCGGGCGTGATCTGCTCGGACTGCCGAAGAAGGAGCGAGAGGGGATCCGCGGTGCGGGGATGGCGTTGATCTTCCAGGAGCCGATGACCCGCCTCGATCCGCTGATGAAGGTCAGCGCGCACTTCACCGAGGTGCTGCAGGTGCACGAGCCGAAGCTCTCGAAGTCTGAGATGCGTGACCGCGCGCTCGACGCGCTGCGCTCGCTGGGCATCCCGCCGACGCGTTACGACAACTACCCCCACGAGTTCTCCGGCGGCATGCGGCAGCGCATCATGATCGCGCTGGCTCTGGCCCTACGGCCGAAGTTCATTATCGCCGACGAGCCGACCACCGCGTTGGACGTTCTCGTCGAGGCGCAGATTCTGAGCATCCTGGCCGACATCCGCCAGACGTACGCGCCGGCGATTCTACTCATCACACACAACCTGGGCATCGTCGCGGAGGCATGCGACCGGGTGGCGGTGATGTACGCGGGGCGCATCGTCGAACAGGGTCCGGTGCGCGAGGTGTTCGCTCGTCCTCGGCATCCGTACACGCAGGCGTTGCTGCGCTCGACGATCTCTCTGAAGACGCAGGAGTTGAACTCGATTCCCGGTGCGCCGCCCGACCTGGTGCGTCCGCCCTCGGGTTGTCGATTCCACCCGCGCTGCGAGCACGCGATGCAGGTCTGCGTCGACAAGCTGCCGCCGATGATCGTGGAGGGCGTTCAGCAGGCGGAGTGCTGGCTGCTCGCGTCCTCGCTGACCGAAGCCGAGCGGCGTCCGCCTCAGCGCCAGGAGGTTTCCGTTGCCGACGAAGCCTGAGCCGTTGGTCGTGATCGACGATCTGCACGTCGACTTCGCGCTGCGCACGAATGCGATCTCGCGGCTGCTCGGCGGTTCGTCGGGCACGGTTCACGCCGTCGACGGCGTGAACATCGTGCTGGCGGAGGGTGAGGTGCTCGGCCTGGTCGGTGAGTCCGGCTCGGGCAAGTCAACGCTCGGCCGCGCTCTGCTCGGCCTGGTGCGGCCCGGCCGAGGCAGCATCCGCTACCGGGGCCAGGAACTCGTCGGCATGTCTGAGAAGAAGCTGCGGCCGCTGCGGCGCAGGCTGCAGATGGTGTTCCAGGATCCGCACGCTTCGCTGAACCCGTCCATGACCGTCGGGCGCGCGATCAGCGATGCCCTGCGCATCCACGACCTGCACCCCGGAACCGAGGCGCGCCGGCGGGCGGTGGCCGATGCGCTGGAGCGGGTCGGGCTCGCCCCCGCGTCGCGGTTCATAGACAAGTACCCGGGGGAGCTGTCCGGCGGGCAGAAGCAGCGCGCGGTGATCGCCCGGGCCATCGCCCTTGGGCCGGAACTGCTGGTGGCTGACGAGCCGATCTCGATGCTTGACATGAGTGTGCGGGCCAAGATCCTGGGGCTGCTTACGGAGCTGAAGCAGGACCTGGGGCTGACCTACGTCTACATCACCCACGACCTGGCCAGCGCGCGGTTCTTCTGCGACCGGATCGCGATCATGTATCTCGGCAAGATCGTCGAGACCGGGTCGGTAGCCGAGATCTTCGACAATCCGCGACACCCGTACACGAAGGCGCTGCTGCGCGCGGTGCCCGATCCCGACCCGTCACACGGGATGGCGCGCGACCTGCCCCGCGGCGAGGTACCCGACGCCTCCGACCCGCCGCCGGGCTGCCCGTTTCATCCGCGGTGTCCCGAGGCGGTGCCGCACTGTGGGTGGGAGATGCGGGATATCCGGATGGTGCTGGAGCAGCGCTGGACGCGGGTGAGCCCGCAGCAGTACGCGTCCGAAGCCCGGTTGGTGGGAGACGCCGCGCGCTTCAACGTGCCGGAGCCCTCGCCCGGCATCGGGGTGCTGCGGCCGGCGAGCGGTTCGGCCGACGAGTTGCTCGCGCTGCTCGAGGAAGAGCGAGCCACCAACCCGAACGAGCCGCTGTGGCACGGTATCGAGGGCATGGCCAGCAACGGCCGGGAGGTGCGGATCGAGTTCGTTGCCCGCGCCGTGCCTCGGCTGTTGCCGGTCGTGGGCTCGTCCGTCGAGGTGTCCTGCCACCTGTATCACGAGCCGGTGCCCGAGGGCGCGGAGCCAGCGGCAGTTGCGCCGGGGGACTGAGCGGCACGGGGCTGGGTCGTCTTTGCGCCCGGGTCTGCTTGCGGCTCGCTGCCGCACAGGCAAGCGGGCCTTGGCGTGCGCAGGTCTCCGTGCCTCCGCAGACAGGCCCGTGGCACCGTGATCATCTAGGGTTTGCCGAGGCCGCTGGCCACAGTCTTCGCGTGGTCAACGCCTCGGTCGGTCAGGTTTGGTGATCATCTAGGACCTGCAGCGATGTGCGACGACAACTGCTACTTGATCAAGGGCACGCTTGGGACGCCGCCTTTCGTGAGTCGGTCGAGAGCCTGCTCGGCGACCCGGCGTCGTTCAGC
>JBDTXT010000459.1:0-2781 GCA_040006035.1 Pseudonocardiales bacterium
CGGCCGCGGCTACCGGCGAGGTCGGCGTCGTGCGCCGCGACCCGATGGCGATGCTTCCGTTCATTGGCTACAACGCGGGCGACTACTTCGCGCACTGGATCGCGGTCGGCAAGGGCGCCGACGCCGTCAAGCTGCCGAAGATCTTCTACGTCAACTGGTTCCGCCGCGACGCCGACGGCGGCTTCCTGTGGCCGGGCTTCGGCGAGAACATCCGCGTGCTCAAGTGGGCGCTGGGCCGCATCGCCGGAACGGCGGCCGCCATCGACACCCCCATCGGCCGTGTTCCCACTCCAGAGGCCCTCGACACCACTGGCCTCAAGCTGAGCGAGGACGAACTGCAGGCCGCGCTCGCGGTGCATGTCGACGAGTGGAAGAACGAGATCGGCAGCATCGAGGCCTGGTTCGACAAGATCGGCAATTCGCTGCCGACGTCGATGCGCGACGAGCTGGAATCGCTGAAGCTGCGGCTCAACGCCTGACGAGCGGGCGTCCGCACAGTTTTGCGTGATCATCTAGGAGTTGTCGAGGTCGTACAGGGCCAGGGCGGCCACGCTGTGCGAATCCGCGAACTCGCCCGAGCGGATCATGGCGCGCACCTCGTCGATGGCGAACCAACGGTGCACCATGCCCTGCTCGGTGTGCTCATGACTGCTCGGCCCCGCGGAGAGCTCCGTCGCGACGAAGACGTCAAATGCCTGCGTGCTGTAGCCGTAGGCGGCGAACAATCGCCCCAGCCGCGTCCAGCGTCGTGCGCGCAGCCCTGTTTCTTCCACCAGCTCGGCTGCCGCCAACTCCTCCGGAGAGCCGCTGTGCCCCTGCGACCAGCCGCCCTGCGGGAACTCCCACTGCCGGCTGCCCACGGCATAGCGATACTGCTGCACCAGCCAGAATCCGTCGTTCTCCCAAGGCAAAACGGTGACGAAGTCGGGTTTCTCGACCACCGCATAGCGGCCGCGCGAGCCGTCGGCGTACTCGATCTCATCCTCCCGCACCCGCAGCCACGCGTTGGCGTAGATCTCACGGCTGGCCCGCTGCTCGATCTCGCTCACCCGGCCAGCCAACCATGCCCGAGCACCAGTTCGGCACGGCGTCGCGACTCGATGATGAGTCGCGCGTTGTCGGCGTCGCTGCCGCCGGTGGCGCGGGCGCGAGCGCGAGCAGGATCCCAGCCGTGGCCGATGTGTCGCGCGATCAACCGCTCGACGCGCTCCGGATGGTCGAGGTACCACACCTCGTCCAGCAGCCCACGCACAGCGCGCCACGGCGCCTCGTCGAGCAGCAGGTAGTTGCCCTCGGTGATGACGAGTGTCGCGGCGGCCGGCACCTCGATGGCCGCAGCGACCGTCTCCTCGCGCTCGCGCTCGAATGACGGCGCTCGGACGGCAGCACCGGTGCGCAGTTCATGCAGCAGTGCGATGTAGCCGGCGGCGTCGAACGTGTCGGGCGCACCCTTGCGCCCGAGCCGACCCAGCCGGCGCAACTCGGTGTTGTCGAGGTGGAACCCGTCCATCGGGACGACCGGAGCGGACAACGCTGCGGCGAGTTCGGCCGCGAGAGTCGACTTGCCCGCGCCGGGCGGCCCCGTGATGCCGAGCAGCAGGCGCCCACCCGAGCCACTGAGCGACCGCGCCCGGCGTATCAACTCAGCCAACCCCGGTCGGCCGTTGAGCCCGTCATCGGCGCCGGCGAGGCCGAACTGCGGCGCTGGCGGGGTCAACGGCGTGGGTCCTCAGCGGGGAGAGGTGTACAGGGCATCGATCTCGGCGGCGTAGCGCTGTGCTATCGGCCGCCGCTTGAGCTTCATCGTCGGGGTGAGCTGCCCGCCGCCGGGCTCCCACACGTCGGGCAGGATGGTGAAGTTCTTGATCTGCTCCACTCGGGACAGTCTCTGGTTGGCCTGCTTGAGCCCAGCCTCGACCACCGCGCGCAGTTCCGGGTCGACCGACAGCGCGGCCAGCGACGTTACAGCGGCGCCAGACCTTGCGGTGTAGGCCGCCACCCCGTCGGGATCCAGCGTGAGCAGCGCGACCAGGTAGGGACGGTCGTCGCCGATCACCGCGACCGGGCCGAGTAGCGGGCAGCTCACTTGGATGATGCCCTCGATGTTGGCCGGCGACATGTTCTTGCCCGCGGCGTTGATGATCAGTTCCTTCTTGCGGTCGACGATGCGCACGTAGCCGTCGGCATCGATCGAGGCGATGTCGCCGGTGTGCAGCCAGCCGTCGGTGTCGATCGCCTCGGCCGTCTTCGCGGGCTCGTGGCGGTAGCCCTTCATCACCAGCGCGCCGCGCACCAGCAACTCGCCGTCGTCGGCCACCTTCAACTCGACGCCTGGGACGGCCTTTCCGACGGTGCCGATCCGGATCGCGTCGACCGGGTTTATCGTCGCCAACGCCGAGACCTCGGACATGCCCCACCCCTCGCAGCACGGAATGCCGAGGGCGAGCACGAACTCCAGCGCCTCCTCGGAGATCGCCGCCGCGCCCGAGGCGGCGAAGCGCACCCGGTCCATGCCCAGCTTGGCCCGCACCTTGCTCAATACCAGCTTGTCGGCGACGCGGTACTGCGCCCGCAGCACCAACGGCACCGCCCTGCCGTCCGATTGGAGCCGCACCTTGCGCCGGCCGGCACTGATCGCCCACGCCGCTAGCCGCCGCTTGAGCGCGCTCGGCTCGGCCTCGATGCCGTGCTCGATCGCCGCCTTGATTTTGTACCAGACCTGCGGCACCGCACCGAAGAACGTCGGGCGGACCTGCGGCAGCACCGTGACCGCCTGCTTGA
>JBDTXT010000460.1:0-2778 GCA_040006035.1 Pseudonocardiales bacterium
TCTGGCGGACGGTCTCGGCGTAGAGCCAGGCGCCGCCGTCGGGCAGGTCGTCGCGAGCAACGCCGGTGATCGTCGCGTAGCGCAACCCCATCGACGTGACGCTCTCGGCCACCCGCCGCGGCTCGTCGCGATCGAGGGCCTCGGGCTTGCCGGTGTCGATCTGGCAGAAGTCACAGCGCCGCGTGCACTGGTCGCCGCCGATCAGGAAGGTGGCCTCGCGGTCCTCCCAGCACTCGTAGATGTTCGGGCAGCCCGCTGCCTGGCAGACAGTGTGCAGCCCCTCGCGCTTGACCAGGGCCTGCAGGGCGGTGAACTCGGGACCCATCTTGGCCCGGGTTTTGATCCAGTCTGGCTTGCGCTCGATCGGGGTAGCGGCATTGCGCGCCTCGATGCGCAGCATCCGGCGGCCCTCGGGTGCCGGGGCGGGCGCGGGAGTGTCAGGTCGAACAGCAGTCACTGGTCGAGCCTACGCGAGCGGGCAGCTGGGCCGCCCTCGATCACGCGGTGCCGAGCAGGGCATGGGCGCCGAGATAGCACACCCCCAGTGCCGCGACACCGAGCACGCCCCACGTGGCGCTGCGGCGCGGGCCGCGGTCATGGGTGAGGACGGTGGCGGCGGTCACGGTGGCGATGACGCCGATCACGAGCGAGCCGCCGATGGCCGTCCCCTCCGGGCGGCAGGCCATGCCGTGGGCGCTCGTGCTGCAGGTGGTGTAGCGCGCCGCCACGCTGAGCAGTGCGAAGAAGCCGGCGGCCAGACCGCCGATCCAGACGACGGCGAGTGTGCTGGCCCGGGCGAGCCGGGACCGGCTGCTGACAGGTTTGGCGTGTCTTCCCACCGACTGATCAGGCCGCCACAACGACGTGCAGCAGCGCGGGCAGGTGTCGTTCGAGGACGGGCAGGACGTCGTTGACGGTGACGTCACGGCCGAGCTCGCCGGCCAGCGACGTGACGCCCGCATCGGCGATCCCGCAGGGGACGATGCGGTCGTACCAGCTCAGGTCGGGGTCGCAATTGAGCGCGAAGCCGTGCATCGTGACACCCCGCACCACGCGGACCCCGATGGCGGCGATCTTGCGTTCTGGGCGGCGCTCGTCGGCGGGCAGCCAGACCCCGCTGCGTCCGTCGACGCGGCCGGCGCTGACACCGAGCTCGCCGCAGACGCCGATCAGCACGCTCTCAAGGCGGCGGACGTAGGCGACGACGTCCATGGGATGCGGCAGCTTGACGATCGGATATCCGACGAGCTGCCCCGGACCGTGCCAGGTGATCTTGCCGCCGCGGTCGACGTCGATGACCGCGGTGCCATCCGAGGGCCGTTCGAAGGCCTCGGTGCGGCGCCCGGCCGTGTAGACCGGCGGATGTTCGAGCAGCAGCACAGTGTCTGGAGCGGCGCCGGCCAGGACCGACGCGTGCAGCTCGCGCTGTTGCTGCCAGGCTTGCTCGTAGGGGACCAGCCCGGCCCGGATGATGCGTAGCTCGTCCACGGCGTTCAGATTACGCGAGTGAACATTTGCTCCGGTCAGGGTGAATCTCAGGGACCTCACTGATCCATTGCCACGCTGTCCGCACGAGAGTGGGGGCGTTCACAGGGGCGCGGAAAACCCATGTGCCCTATGTCGGCGGCTTTCGCTACGGTGGCCGCCAATCCAATGGGGAGTGAGACGTGAGCCGGACAGAACTGACCGACAACGATTCTGGAGTCGCCGCACCGAGCAAGGCGCGGCGATCGCGGGGGGTCTACATCATTGCCGCTCTGGCGGCGTTCTGGTTCCTGTTCGGCGGCGCCGGTGGCTCGTATCAAGGCAAGCTGGCCGAGGTCCAGAAGAACGACCAGGCGGCCTACCTGCCCAACTCCGCCGAATCCACCAAGGTCAACACCGAGTCCGAGAAGTTCCAGCCGGTGCAGACCATCCCCGGCTTCATCGTCTACGAGCGCAAGAGCGGCCTGACCGACGCCGACAAGACGAAGATCAACGCCGACGCGCAGGCCATGCGCGCCATCAAGGGTGTTGCCCAGGATCAGGTCCGTCCGCCGCAGTTCTCCGCCGACGGCAAGGTGGCCAACATCGGGGTGCCGTTGATCGGCAAGAACGGCAATGTCAGCGTCGACGGCAACGAGCTGTCCAAGGTCGAGAAGAAGGTCATCGACACCGCACGCACCGGCGCGCCGGGCGGGCTGAACATCCACAGCGCCGGTCCGGGCGGGCTGCTCGTCGCGTTCGTCGACTCCTTCAACGGCATCGACGGTGCGTTGCTCTTGGCTGCCGGCCTCGTCGTCATCCTGATCCTGCTCGTGGTCTATCGCAGCCCGGTGCTGTGGTTCTTCCCGCTGTTCAGCGCCACGCTCGCACTGGGCGCCGCGGCGTTGATCATTTATCAGTTGGCCAAGCACGACGTGTTGACCCTCAACGGGCAGAGCCAGGGCATCCTGTCGGTGCTGGTCATCGGTGCGGGCACCGACTACGCGCTGTTACTGATCAGTCGCTACCGCGAGGAACTGCATACCTACGACAGCCGCATCACCGCGATGACCCGGGCCTGGCGCGGGGCCGCGCCCGCGATCGCCGCCTCGGCCACGACCGTGATCATCGGGCTGTTGTGCCTGACGTTGGGCGAGTTGAACTCCGACCGCAGCCTGGGTCCGGTGTGCGCGATCGGTATCGCCTGCACGGTCGGGGTGATGTTGACGTTCCTGCCGGTGTTCCTGGTCCTCGTCGGCCGCTGGGTGTTCTGGCCCCGGATTCCGCACGTCGATCACCAGGCCGACATCGCCA
>JBDTXT010000461.1:0-2774 GCA_040006035.1 Pseudonocardiales bacterium
GGTCGGCGCCAGCGGCGCGATAGTCGGCGAGTCAGCGGCGTGTGGTCGCTGTGGCCTGCCCCAGGTCGGTCCTGACTCTGAGTCGTTGCGACAGTCCCTCGCCCAGGCGGACGCCGTCCTGCTCACCATGAGACGCACAGCAGGCGCAGCGTCGTCCGGCAGTTCGACAGTGGCCGAGGGGGCACAGAGCACCACGAAACGGGGCCGGGTCAGACGCGACCTGCCCGGGGCACCTCGGCTGCCCGCTGTCTCGGCCTCGGCGGTCCTGCTCGCGCTCGGTGCCATCTGTGTATTTGTCGCGGCGGTTGTCTTCGTCTCGGTCGCATGGTCCGACCTGTCGCTCGCCATCCGGGCCGCCATCCTGCTCGCAGTCACCCTCGGCGTCGGCGTAGTGGCCAACTGGGCGCTCCACAAGCTTCTACGGGGATCTGCGGAGGCGTTCGCATCTCTATCCGTCTTCCTGACCGTGCTCGACTTCGTGGCCGCCCGGCACGGGGACCTCGTTGGTCTCGGTGCCCTGTCGTCGAGCGCCACCGGATGGGTCGCAGGCTCTCTCCTGCTGATCAGTGGCACCACCTGGGCGCTCGCGGGTGCCAGAAGTGACCTGCGGTCGCTCAGAGCGGTCCAGGTGCTCGCCGCGCTCGGACTCGGATATCTGGTGACACGCGCATTCGATCAGTGGCACGGCCGTCACGAGTATGTCGCCTTGCTCGCGCTCGCCGCCACCAGTCTCGTCTCGGGCTTGGCGGCGAAGCTGGGCCTCAAGCTGCTCGCCAAGGCCGCTGCGATGGTGTCCGGGCTCACGTTCTGCTTGGCGCTCGCCCTGTCGCTCAGTCGCCTGCTGGGAGCCGGCACGCTCCACGTGCTCTGGGTCCGCGGGAACGTGTACGGCTGGGTCATCTGCTGTGTCGTGTTCGCCGCCGCCTCTACGCTCCGGTTCCTGCCGAGAATCGGCCGGGTCGTCGCCTCCGCAGCGGCCTTGGCCGGCCTGGCCGCCGCACTGCTGCGCCCGCTGGAGGGTGCGGGCACGGATGTGATTCTGAGCGTGTTCGCCGGCGTCGCACTGCTCCTCGCCCTGGCGGTCCCGGTGCTCGGCGCGGTCTGGGGCAGCGGTGCACGGCTGGCGGCAACGGCGCCCGGGGCGGTGGCTCTCGTGGCGCTGGTGCCACCTCTCGGCGTCGCCGTGATGAAGGGGCTGTCGGCCGCTGCGGGGCACTGGACGAGAACGCCGGCGTACCACCCCCGGGCACTCAGCCTGCACTCCGACGCACACCCGGCGGTGGTCGCCCTGGCGGTGCTGACGCTGGGGGCTGCAGGCGTCCTCATCGCGCTGGGTCGCCGCCCGACGGTGATCGACGGGATTTTGATCGGGGAGTCCGCTGCAGCGGTCGGGGTCCTGAACGCGAACGTACCGCTGGTGGCTGTTGTCGTGCTGCTCCTTGTGCTCGGCGTTGCCGCGGGTCTGTCGGGACTGCTGGGCCGGAGCGGGCGGGCGGGCACAGCGTCGGTGGGTTGGGCGGCCTCGTCGCTTGTGGTGAGCCTCGCCTCAGATCTACTCACGGCCCTGACGTCTCTCGTCCTGTTCGCCTTCGCAGCCCTCATGGTCGGCCGGTTGGTACGACGGCTGCACTGCACCATCTGTGCGGCCGCCGCGGTCTGGCTTCTGTCCCTCTCGGTAGCCGCTTGGACTCATGTGGGCGGCGGTGGCGCGGTGGCGCAGGGCCTTGGCCTGGTCACGTTGGCGGTGGCTGCGGCGCTTTTCGGCCAGATCAGTCTTGGTGGGACGTCACTTCCGTACCGCGTCGGGACCGAACGCGCTGCAGTCCCGGTCGCAGTCGTCGGGCTCGTTCTGTGCGGCACGGACCCGGTCGCCCTTCAGCTCGCCCTCACTGTGACAGGGGTCGCGGCGATCATCGTGTCCCTCGCGTCGTCCGACCGTCGCCCCGTCAGTGTGTCCGGTGGGCTGCTGCTGGCGGCTGCATCGTGGTCCCGACTCAACGAGGAGAACGTGACCGTGGTCGAGGCCTACACGCTTCCTAGCGCGCTGGTTCTGATCGGAGCCGGCACATGGCAGCTCAGACAGCGGCCGGCTCTGGGCTCGACCGCCGCACTACTTCCCGGGCTGTCCCTGGGCCTGCTCCCGAGTCTGCTGCGAACACTCGGCGAGCCGACGTCCGTGCGGGCGCTGATTCTCGGACTCTGCGCCCTCGGTGTGCTGGCGCTCGGTGTCGTGCTGCGACTCAGCGCCCCCCTGCTGTCGGGATCGTTGGTCGTGGCGGTACTGGCGGTGCTCAACGTCGCTCCCTATGCTTCCGCACTGCCCCGCTGGGTCACCTTCGCTGCCGTGGGTGCCGGCCTGCTCTTCTCGGGCCTGACGTGGGAGAGCAGGGTCAACGATGTGCGTGCCGTGGGGAAGTCCATCCAGGCGCTCAGGTAGCGCACGGGTGGTGGCGAAGGTGCCGGCGGCGAGGATCTCGAGCGTCCTCGTCACCTCGGGCCGACAACCCTGGCGACGGCACATCGAGGCTGACGTCGTGGAGCTAATCCCTCAACTAGGATTAAGGTGACCTCCGGCGCGGGCTGCGGTGATGTCCCGCGCTGCCTGGCCAGCACGTGCCACACTTGCGATCATGAGCCTGTACGCCGTTGTCGTACCGCCGCCGGAAGAGGTCGAGAAACTCCTCGAGAGCGTCGGCGCAAGCGTCTCCCATGGTTCGTTGACTTGGGAGAAGGCGGCTGCCGTTCGAATCGGGCTCTGCCCTTTCGGCAATCCG
>JBDTXT010000462.1:0-2773 GCA_040006035.1 Pseudonocardiales bacterium
TGCGTCGAAACGGTATGAACGGGACTAATCGCGCCGAATATTGTCGCGCATCGGATAAAAAGGACAGGAAATGCACGATGGTGCAAATCAGCAGCCCAGGTATTGACACCGCGGAGAGTTGCGGCTGTAATTCGAGGGCCCGCTGTGCCGGGCGGGCACGTACGTAGGGGGACGTCGTGCGGTTACTGCACATCATCGCCACACCACGCGGTAACGAATCCAACACTCTTCGGATATCGCACGAATTCCTCGAATCGCTGCGCGCGGCACACCCCGACGCACAGGTCGAAACGCTTGACCTATTCGCCGAGGATTTGCCTGCGATCGCGGGCCGGAACATCGAGTCGAAGTACGCCCTGATGGCCGGCCAACCAATCGGACATCGGCATACCGAGGCTTGGAAGCGGGTCGAGGCCCTGATCGAGCAGTTCCTGGCCGCCGACGTCCACCTGCTTTCGACGCCGATGTGGAATTTCGGCATACCGTACGTGCTGAAGTACTACATCGACTCGATCGTCCAGATGGGTTACCTCTTCGAAATCAACGAGCAGGGCATTCCGGTAGGCCTATGCCAAGGCAAGCGCATCGTGTGTGTCACGACGCGTGGCAGTGACTATTCGGCCGGTAGTCCGATGGAGGCACTTGACTTGCAGGAAGGCTACCTTCGGACCATTTTCGGGTTTATCGGTATCGAAATGCAATTCATTCATGCCCAGCCGATGGATTACACCCCCGAGTTGCGCGAATCAGCGATATCCGCGGCCATTGAGCGCGCCCGAACTGTCGCGAATCAGCTGGAATCCGTGGCCTTTTAGCCGGTTCGCCTACGAGCGCGGCTCGGGCGCCCGTCCTGAGCGCGGCCAGAGTTGACGGCCGGATACGGACGCCCACGTCGGGGGTATAGCGCAGGACATGGCGTCCTATTCGCTCAACAAGTCCGCGGTGGCCAATGCGCGGCGGCTGATCGACGCGCGCCAGTACGTTCTGGATAGCGACTGGGGCGAGCTACAGCCGACGGCCGACGCGCAGAACGAGTTCCTCAAGACGCACTCATGGGACGAGTACGCGGCCTGGCACCTCGGCCTCACCGAGGGTGCGTCGGACGAGACGAAGGCGCGCTACGCGTTCGGGTACGGCGACTTGCGGCGGGTGCACCGGACCGGCCTGATCGCGTGCGTCTACCGGGCCTCCGAGTGGCGGCACAAGGACGTCGAACTGGCCGCCCACGACCTGCTCCAGCATCTGGACGCCACCGCGAAGTGACGCCGCCCACCAGGGCAGGGTCAGGGAACCATCCACGACAACACCGAGGTCGACTGCAGGTAGACCAGCACACACATGAGGGCCAGGAACCCGAGGCTCCACCACAGCACCCGCCGGAAGATGTAGCCCTCGCGCCCCTCGAGGCCTACGGCGGCCGCCGCGATCGCGAGGTTCTGCGGCGAGATCATCTTGCCCAGGACGCCACCGGAGGAGTTCGCGGCGGCGAGCAGGGTCGGCGACAGGTGTGCTTGCGACGCCGCCGTGACCTGCAGCGCCCCGAACAGCGAGTTGGACGAGGTGTCTGAGCCGGTGACCGCCACGCCGAGCCAGCCCAGGATCGGCGACAGCAGCGCGAACAACCCGCCGGCGCCAGCCAGCCACAGGCCGAGGGTGGTCGTCTCGCCGGCCTCGTTCATCACGAAGCCGAGCGCGAGGACGGTCATCACGGTAAGGATGGCGAACTTCAATTGGTCAAGGGTGCGCGCGTAGGTGCGCAGCGCCCGGCCGACGCCGATCTGCAGTACTGCCATCGTGAGCAGACCAGAGAGCAGGAGCAGCGTCCCGGCGGCGGACAGGACGTTCAGCTTGAAGTTGGTGACGACGGGCTTGCCGGCGCCGCTGAGGATGTGCAGGCCGGGCCAGTGGTAGATGTGCGTCGCCGACTCCAGGCCCGACCCGCCGCGGCCCGGCGTCTTCGGTGCCACGCCCGTGATGGCCGAGACGCGGGTGGCGATCACGAAGACCACGATGATGATCAGGTACGGCGCATACGCCTTGAAGATGTCGACGGGGTTGTCCCGCACGACCGTGTCGGGGCCGGCGTCCGTGCGGGCGACTGCGACGCCGCCGCCGTCCGGGCTGCCCCGCCGTGGCGGCTCGCCGGCCGAACCCCCCGCGGGCCCGTCGTCGGCCTCGGCCTCGACGTAGCCTTCGGCCGGGTGCCACACGCGGGTGAAGAGCAGGACGGCCAGGGCCGAGGCCAGCGAGGCGATGATGTCGGTCAGTGGGATCGACCAGTAGTTGGATGCGAGGAACTGGAAGACGCCGAACGTCACGCCGCACAACAGCGCGGCGGGCCACACCTGCCGGATGCCGCGGCGTCCGTCCACGATGGCGACCAACGCGAGCGGGACAAAGACGGCGAGGATCGGCGTCTGGCGGCCGACCATCGCGCCCAGGTCGTCGACCGGCAGTTTGGTGACCGTCGCGAGTGTCGTGATCGGCACGGCCAACGCCCCGAACGCCACCGGCGCGGTGTTGGCGACCAAGGCAACGGTCGCCGCCTTGAGCGGGCGGAAGCCGAGCGCGATGAGCATGACGGAACTGATGGCCACCGGGGTGCCGAACCCGGCCAAGGCCTCCATGAGGGCGCCGAAACAGAAGGCGATGATGACGGCCTGGATGCGCTGGTCATCGCTGATGGTGGCAAACGATCGCCGGAGCACGTCGAAGTGCCCGGTCTCGACGGTGAGGTTGTAGACCCAGATGGCGTTGATGACGATCCACATGA
>JBDTXT010000463.1:0-2772 GCA_040006035.1 Pseudonocardiales bacterium
GTAGCGGGTCGTGGCGCGCCTGATCCAGCCGATCGCGTAGGTCAGCACCAGGCCGAGCAACGTCACCGCGATGAAGATCGTGGGGCTGGGCGGACTGTCCATGGTGCGATCGAGCGCGACCCACAGTGCCGCCGGTAGCAGGGAGACCACCGTCCACTTGATGTAGTACAGGAGCAGCCCTTTCCAGCTCGGGTTGCCTTTCCAGACCACGCTCTCGCCCTGCATCACGTCCATGCCGACGAGTCTACACGGGGTCTGGCCCGCAGGGGTCTCCCCTTACCCGAGTGTCCAGGGTGGCCGCTCGGGACGGCCTCTGCCGCTGTCGGCCAGACCTGAGAGCAGCCGCGGGTGGCGCCGCGGGCGCCCGACGCTCATCCTCCCGGCGTGACCCGGTAGGCGTCGAAAACGGCCTCGATGTTCTTCAGCGCCGAGATCAAGCTGCGCAGCGTCTTCACGTCCCCCACCTCGACCGTGTACCAGTTGCGTGCCATCTGGTCGGCGACGTGTCCGCCATACTCGACGATGTTGCAGCCATACTCCGAGAACGTGCGGGCGACGTCCTCGAGCAGCCGCGGCCGATCCCAGGACTGCAACGCGAGCGTGACCCGGAACGAACTGGTGGCTCCGTCGCCGTCGTCCCAGCCGACGGCCGTGAATCGCTCCGGGTTTCGGCGCAGCGCGCGCACGTTGGGGCAGTCGCCGCGGTGCACCGTGATGCCGCGGCCGAGCGAGATGTAGCCCACCACGTCGTCGCCGGGCACCGGCGTGCAGCACTTGGCCATCCGTACCAGCACGTCCTGGTCGAGCGCCCCTTCGACCACGATGCCGTACGACGACGAGGCCGCGGGACGCTTCTGCGGCCGCCGCGTGATCGTGAAGTCGGACTCGGGCGCCACGACCTCGGTCGTCTTCAGCTTGCCCAAGAGCTTCGTGACGATCTGGCCGACCGGCACCTTGCCGGCGCCGATCGCGACGTAGAAGTCGTCCGCCTTCTTGAAGCCCATGTCGCGGATGATCCCTGCCAGCAGCGGCGAGGCCGCCACCTTCTGGTGCGGCAGGCCGTTCGACTTCAGAGCCTGATGCAGCGAGTCGCGGCCTTTCTCCTCGAGATCCTCGCGGGCTTGGTGGCTGAACCACTGGCGGATCTTGTTCTTGGCGCGGGAGGTCTGCACCAGGTTCAGCCAGTCGCGCGATGGGCCCCGCTCCTGCTTCGAGGTCAGCACCTCGACGAAGTCACCCGAGTGCAGCGTGTAGTGCAGCGGCACGATGCGGCCATTTACCTTTGAGCCAACACAGCGGTGGCCGACGTCGGTGTGGACTGCGTAGGCGAAGTCGAGGGGCGTGGCGCCGGCCGGCAGGCTCTTCACCTCACCCTTGGGCGTGAACACGTAGACCTCGTCCGAGAACAGGTCGACGCGCAGCGTGTCCATGAACTCCTTGGGATCGCGGGCGTCGTTCTGCCAGTCCATCAGCTGTGACAGCCAGGGGATCGAGCCGGCGTCCTTGCCGCGTGCGCCCTTGTCCTTGTACAGCCAGTGGGCGGCGATGCCGTACTCGGCCGTCTGGTGCATCTCGAAGGTGCGCACCTGGATCTCGAGCGGCTTTCCCTGCGGCCCGATCACCGTGGTGTGCAGCGACTGGTACAGGTTCGACTTGGGCATCGCGACGTAGTCCTTGAACCGGCCCGGCATCGGCTTCCAGAGCGAGTGGATGATGCCGATCGCGCCATAGCAGTCCTTGACGGAGTCGACCAGCACCCGCATCGCGGTGAGGTCGTAGATCTCGTTGAACTCCTTGCCGCCCTGGGCCATCTTCGAGTAGATCGAGTAGTAGTGCTTGGCGCGGCCCGAGATCTCGGCCTCAACGCCGGTCTCGTCCAGCTCGCGGGAGAGGATCGTCGCCGCCTCCTCGACGTAACGCTCGCGGTCGCCGCGGCGCTGGTTGACCATCGACTCGATCTCGGCGTAGCGGCGGGGATGCAGCGTCTGCAGCGCGCGATCCTCGAGCTCCCACTTGATCGTGTGCACGCCCAGCCGGTGGGCGAGCGGCGCGTAGATCTCCTGCGTCTCCTTGGCCTTCTGCTTCTGCTTCTCTTTCGGCAGCGCCTCGATCGTGCGCATGTTGTGGAGCCGGTCGGCGAACTTGATCAGCACCACGCGCACGTCCTGGGCCATCGCCATGATCATCTTGCGGTAGTTCTCGGCCTGCGCCTGCTCACGGCTGGCGAAGTTGATCTTGGACAGCTTGGTGACGCCCTCCACCAGGAGCGCGACCTCGTCGCCGAAAAGCTCGCGGACGTTCTCGAGGTGGACGTCGGTGTCCTCGACGACATCGTGCATCAGGGCCGCGGCGATGGTCGATGAGTCGAGCTTCATGCCGGCGCAGATCTGGGCCACGCTCCAGGGATGGTGGATGAACTCCTCGCCGCTCTTTCGCGTCTGCCCGCGGTGATGCTCGCAGGCATAGTCGAACGCCCGCCGGATCAGGTCGACGTCGAGCTTGGGGTTGTAGGACGAGACCTGCACGAGCAACTCCTCCAGGAGGTGGTCGTGCCGTTCGGCCTCGGCATTTCGCGGCATGGTGGCCATGCACTACATTGTAGTGAATGGGGTTCCAGGAGCCGGGTGCGGGTGGACACGCAGCCGAGTGGTGGTCAACGACCGCTTCGTGGAGCTGTACGCACCAGGCGGTTCGCTCACGCCGGTGCGGCTCAGACGGCGACGGCGCTGCCGGTGACGGCCAGATGACCGGCTTCGAGCTGATCCAGAAACG
>JBDTXT010000464.1:0-2764 GCA_040006035.1 Pseudonocardiales bacterium
CGACCGGGCGCGAGCCCTGGCCGTAGAGCACGTTGCCGGAGATGAGCTTCGGGGTCGTGAAGGTCCGTCCGCCGTCGCTGGACGAGACGAAGGCGATCGGCGACTGCACGTAGTTGCCGGTCTGCGGGTTGAACAGGAAGCGCGTCCAGGTCACGTACACCCGGTCTCGGAATGCGCTGGCCGTGTTTTGGTCGGCCGCTATCCACTCCTTGTCGTTGAAGATGGTTGGCGACGTCGTCGGGTTGATGAATGTGGGGGCCGACCAGCTGAGCGACGATCCTGCGAACGTGCCGCGGCTGACCGTCACCGTGTTGGGCGCGCTCGTGCGATTGAAACCCAGGCCCGCATAGTAAGCAGTGCCGCGGCTGTCGAACGTGACGGCCGGGTCGCCGCCGGCGCCGTAAGGTCCGCCGACAAGATGTTCAACACCGGGGATCAGGGTGCCGATGTTCGACCGGTCACTGGACGTGCAGCACCAAGTCGTGCCGCCGTCGGTGGAATAGTCACTGCCCGAGTACCCGTCGCCGAGCGCGCTGCACGGCGTGCCGCCGACGGTGCATGACCAGGTGCGCGTCACGTAGTCGTTCGCGCCGGCCACGAGGTGGTTCGGGTTGTTCGGGTCGACGGCGATCGAGGTCTCGTTCTGGGGCGCCGCGGCGGTGTCCTGGTTGACGGTCACGTCGGGCGGCAGGACGGTATTGCCGTCCAGCGGGCTACCAGGCACGAAGGTCGGGGTGATCGGCGCCGTGGTCGGACCTGTTGCACCGGGATCGGCCGCCTCCTCCTCGATGAAGGCCGAGAAACGGATCTGCAGACCGGCAGTTCCGTTCACCGAGGCCACCTTGCCGGCCAGGGTGTTGATGTTGTATGCCTGCTTCGGCGCCGCCTGCGCAGGCGCCGCGGCCACAGCCACGGAACCCGCCAATAAGGCGGCGGCCACTAGAGCCAGGGAACGCTTCATGGCGTCCTTTCGGATGACACGCGGCAGGGCACTCGTGATGACCCGGCGCGAAATAAGGGATGAATGCACTCTTTGTAGCGGCAAACTAGCCCCGCGGGCAATACCAGGCGCATTGGATCAGACGGCGAGGTCGCGCCGCAGCTTGGCTACGTGACCGGTGGCCTTGACGTTGTACTGCGCCGCCTCGAGCCTGCCGTCCGCGTCGACGACGAAGGTCGAACGCAGCACGCCGGTGACGGTCTTGCCGTACATCTTCTTCTCGCCGTAGGCCCCGTAGGCCTCGAGCACCGAGCGGTCCGGGTCGGCCAGCAGCGGGAACGTCAGGGCGTCGCGATCGCGGAACTTGGCCAGTTTCTCGGGCTTGTCGGGGGAGATGCCGAGCACGACCAGGCCCGCGTCGGTCAGCTCAGCCAGGTTGTCGCGGAAATCGCAGGCCTGCGTCGTGCACCCCGGCGTCATCGCGGCCGGGTAGAAGTAGACGACGACCCTGCGGCCGCGGAAATCGCTGAGCGAGACGGCGTTGCCGTCGGCGTCGGGCAAGGTGAACGCAGGGGCCTCGTCGCCGGGAGAAAGTCGGGTCATGCGGGCAACGCTACCGATCACGCCGCACCCACCGACAAACCACTAGGCTCTGCCCTGCAGGCCCAGGTGGGGCGGCTCGAAGGGGGTAAGGCGTGGCCGGCGAGCGCAGCGCTGACGAGATCCAGCGTGATATCGAGAACGCCCGCGCGTCCTTGGCGGTAGCCATCGACCAGTTGGTCTATCGCACGAACCCCAAGCGAATCGCCAACAACGCGAAACAGTCGCTCATCGAGAAGGCTCAATCGCCGCAGGGCAAGAAAGTGATCGGTGGCGCCGGCGCGTTGATCGGCCTCCTGGTCATCCGCAGGATCGTCAAGTCCCGGCGCTGAGCGAGGCCACGTATCACCACCGCGATACTGCTGATTTCCTGCCGCGACCAGCCGGGGCTCGTCCACGCCGTTGCTGAGTTCGTGCTCACGAACGGCGGCAACGTCCTGCACGCTGAGCAGCACATCGACCGCGAAGCGGGCATCTTCTTCCAACGCGTCGAGTTTGATTTGTCCGGCGCCTCGCTCGAGCGCGCCGACGTCGCCGCCGCGTTCGGGCCAGTCGCCACGCGGTTCGACATGGACGTCAGCGTCCGGTTCGCGGATGAGCGCCCGCGCATTGCGCTGCTTGCCTCTCGGGCGGCGCACTGCCTCGGCGATCTGCTCGGGCGGTGGCGGTCAGGCGAATTGCCGGCCGAGATCGCCACCGTGATCAGCAACCATGCCGACAACGCCGCGATCGCCGAATTCAGCGGGGTGCCGTTCCACCACCTGCCGATCACGCCGGACACGAGGCTGGCCCAGGAGGCCGCGCTGCTCGGGCTGCTGCGCGGCTACGACGTCGAACTCGTGGTGCTGGCTCGCTACATGCAGGTCCTCGGCCCGCCGGTCCTGCACGCCTACCCAGCCCAGATCATCAACATCCACCACTCGTTCCTGCCGGCCTTCGTCGGGGCCAAGCCGTACCACCAGGCCCAGCAGCGCGGGGTCAAGCTCATCGGCGCCACCGCCCACTACGCCACCGCAGACCTGGACGAGGGGCCGATCATCGCCCAGGATGTCGCCGCGGTCACTCACCGTGACTCCATCGACGACCTGGTCCGCAAGGGCCGCGATCTGGAGACCGTGGTCCTGGCCCGCGCAGTACGCGCCCATGTGGAGCACCGCACCTTGGTCTACGGCAACAAGACGATCGTCTTCGGCTGACCGGACAGGGGGTGCGGGCCGACATCGG
>JBDTXT010000465.1:0-2760 GCA_040006035.1 Pseudonocardiales bacterium
ACCGAGGGCGAGAACCCGGTGGACTTCACCATTCGGCAGATGGCCATCCTCCGTGAGATCAGCATCGATACCGTCCGGTACCGGCGCGAGCACCCGTCCGACGACGTCGCCACCGCGCTCGCGCACGCCGAGGTCGATGGGCGACCGCTCGACGACGACGACATCGAGTCGATCATCCTGCTGCTCGCCGTGGCCGGCTACGACACCACCAAGCAGGCCACCTCGCACACCGTCGTTCAACTGTGGCGCAATGCCGACCAGAAGGCGTGGCTCGCCGAGGACTTCGAGGCGCGGATCCGGTCAGCGGTCGACGAGTTCGTGCGGCACGCGTCGCCCGTCCTTGATTTCGCGCGCACGGCGACGCAGGACGTCGAGCTCGGCGGCCAGACCATCTGCGCAGGCGACAAGGTCGTGCTGTTCTTCGCCTCCGCCAACCGCGACGAATCGGTGTTCCCTGACCCGCATCGCTTCGACCTGACCAGGCCGCGGACCCGGCACTTCGGTTTCGGCGGTGGCGTGCACTACTGCCTCGACAGCAGCGTGGCCAAGGCGGAGTTGCGCGGGCTGTTCCGGCAGATCCTGGCCAGGCTGCCCGACATGGAGGTGGGCGAGCCGGAGCCGCTCCACCGGCATCGCGAGTTCATCCACGGCATCCGCCACCTGCCCGTCCGCCTCCCGTGACCGGGCGATCCGGTGACCGGGGTAGCGGGCGCGTCTCGGATGCTCCTATGGATGGTCAAGCGGTGGGGGTTCGTAGGAGGTCTGGGTAGATCTCGCGGACGAGATAGCGCTTGAGGCAGCGGCCGATTCTTTCTTGGACAGTCCTTCGGGCGCGGACCCGGCAGGAAGGACGCGTACGAGGCCAGCTCCGGCAGCGGCAGCGACACGATGCCGGTGACCAACATGCCGTCGGCGTCGCGAAAGGCGCCTTGGAGCACCTCGCCGTGATGGGCGCTGGCGCTGCCCCGCCCAAGGGTCGGCGCTGCGGCCCGGCCGGCGGTCATGTCCCGCTCACCGCGCCGCCGGGTGTGAGGGACAGCCGCAGCCGGGGAAGGCCGCGCGGGCGCCCGTCGAGCAGTCGCCGCACCGCGTCCCGGTCGAGATGCTCGGCGACCAGGTCGGCCAGCCGCTCGAGGCGCTGCTCGCGCACCGAGGCGAAGCTCGTGTCCGGCGCGGGCACGAACCGGCGACCGGCCGCGCGGGCGACCTCGGCCAGGTAGTCGCGCCTGAACCGGTCGTTCTCCAGCAGCCCGTGCCAGATTGTCCCGGCCACGGAGCCGGATCGGGCGCCGATGTCGGCCACCAGCGGGCTGCCGCCCTCGCGGACCACCTGGCCGAAATGGATCTCGTAGCCGTCCAGCACCGTCCCGTCCGGCAGGACGCGGGACGGGCGGCCCAGCGTCTTGGTCGGCTCGAACCGGGTGCGGACTGGCAGCAGGCCGAGCCCGTCGACCCGTCCCGCGCGGCTCTCGACCGGGTCGTCGATCTCGGTGCCGAGCATCTGGTAGCCGCCGCAGATGCCAAGGACGGGCCGCCCCGCCGCGGCGTGCCGGCGCACCGCCTCGTCCAGCCGGCGCTCGCGCAGCCACTCCAGGTCGGCCACGGTGGCGCGCGTCCCCGGCAGCACGATGAGATCGGCGTCGGCGAAGCCGGCCGGGTCGCGGCCGGCGCGCAGCACCACCCCGGGCTCGATCGCCAGCGCGTCCAGGTCGGTGTGGTTGCTCATGCGCGGGAACGCGACCACGCTCACGCGCAGCACGTCCGCGCCGACCGGCGGCGCGCCGGCCAGCAGCAGCGCGCGGTCGATGGCGTCTTCGGCATCGACCCCGATCCCCTCGACGAACGGCAGCACGCCGAGCGTGGGACGCCCGGTGCGCTCGGCCAGCATGCGCAACCCGGGCTCGACCAGCGCCCGGTCGCCGCGGAACTTGTTGATCACGAATCCGGTGATCAGGTCCTGGTCGTCCGGATCGAGCACCGCCACCGTGCCGATCAGGGAGGCGAACACGCCGCCGCGGTCGATGTCGCCCACGACGATCGTCGGCACGTCGGCGGCGCGCGCGAAGCCGAGGTTGACGATGTCCGAGTCGCGCAGGTTGATCTCTGCCAGGCTACCCGCGCCCTCGCAGATCACCACGTCGAATCGCGCCGTGAGATCGGCGAACGCGCCGGTCACAACGTCGAGCAGGCCGCTGCGGGTGGCATTCCAGTACTGTCCGGCGTCCTGCTCGGCCACGGCCGTGCCGAGCACGATGAGTTGGCTGGTGGTGTCGCTGCCCGGCTTCAGCAGCACCGGGTTCATCACCGCCTCGGGCTCGATCCGGCACGCCTGGGCCTGCGCGGCTTGGGCCCGGCCGATCTCTTTGCCGTCGCGGGTGACGAAGGAGTTCAGCGACATGTTCTGCGCCTTGAACGGCGCCACCTGCACGCCCTCCCGGGCCAGCCAGCGGCACAGCCCGGCCACCACCACGCTCTTCCCGACGTCCGAGGACGTCCCGGCGACCAGCAATGCGCCCATCCCGGCCCCGGCCGCTCAGGCGTTCTGCTGCTGGAAGGTGCAGGTGCCCCACCAAGCCAGCAGCACCGCGAGCGTCACGGTCACGGACCCGCCCATGAGCAGCGGCCCGAACAGCGCGAGATACAGGACCGGATGGGTCAGGCCCAGTAGCACCCAGACCGGATTGCGCAGCACCACCCGCAGCTGCCGCTGGTGGACAACGTGGGTCTCGGTGAGCACGTCGGTAAGTGTCATTGCGGCTC
>JBDTXT010000466.1:0-2757 GCA_040006035.1 Pseudonocardiales bacterium
CCGCGCTGATCATGGCCCGCCACTGATCGCGCGTGACGGCCGGGAACTCGGCGGCAAGCGCGAGGTGCTCCGGCGGGGCGGACATGGGCGAATCGTATGGCGGGACGGCTCGGCCGGGCGGGTCGAGGTGGCCCATCTCTCCCGGGTTGGCAGGTCGCTGAGGACCCGGAACTGCCCAGCGCCGGCCCGAGTTGGGCAGTTATGGAAGGCGTGATCACAGCCCCGGGGCGGCGAACGCGCTCGATCACGCTGCTGGCCACCGCCCTGTGCGCCCTCGCCGTGCTGGCGCCCACCACCGCCAGGGCCGTGACCGGCAAGGCCCACTTCGGCGTCCACCTCGTCAAGGCCGTCGCCCTCAGCTCCACGCATCAGCATCTGCCGACGCCCCGACTGGATCAGCCGCACGGGGTCGCCACCGGGAACGGGCCCGCGCTGGTCTGGTCGCGGGTGACAGCCACAGCAACATCAGCCGCGATCACTCCCTCACACACAGCTGATGCACCGCGAATGCGTGGGCCGCCGGCGAAGGGTTGCTGCTGAGCATCCTTCCGCCGACCACCATAAGGAGACCCGCACATGAGTCCGTCGACCATGCCGAGTGCGCGCGTCGCACCGGCGCTGCATGAATCGGAGCACGCACTACTGCGCGACCTGCTCGACGCGCACCGCAGTTTCCGGTGCGACCAGCTCGACCAGCTCCACCGAGCCGCCCTGCTGCCCGGGCGCACCGACGCCGAGCGGCAGATCAACGAGTCACTCGTCGCCGGCGCCCAGGGCACCCTGCGCGAGATAATGCGCGCCCTGCGGCGCATGGACGAGGGCAGCTACGGCAGCTGCCTGCACTGCTTCGAGCCGCTGCCGATCGAACGGCTCGAGGTGCTGCCGCAGGCAGCGCTGTGCATGTCGTGCCAGCACGTAATCGAGTGCGCGAGGTCTGGCTAGCGCGCACCGGTCACGTCCGGCCGAGTCCCCTAGTGTCGCGTGACTAGGCTCGGCGGACGTGACTGGTAGCGATGTAGTCGATGACCCCGCCACCGCCGCGCGCGCTGCGGCCGACGCACTCGCACAGCACACCGGCGTAGCCAGCCACGACGTCGCGATCGTGCTCGGCTCGGGCTGGGTACCGGCGATCGACACCCTCGGCACCCAGGTGGCCGAAATCGCCGTCACCGAACTGCCAGGCTTCCGCCCGCCCGCGGTAGCCGGCCACGCCGGGCGAATCCGGTCGCTGCGCGTGGGCGAGAAGAACGTCCTGGCCTTCATGGGCCGCACCCACCTCTACGAGGGCCGCGGCGTCGAACCGGTCGTGCACGGTGTCCGGGTGGCCGCCGCCGCCGGCTGTCGCACCATCGTGCTCACCAACGCCTGCGGCGGCCTGCGCCCGGGGCTCGCCGTCGGCGATCCGGTGCTGATCAGCGACCACCTCAACCTCACCTGGCGCACGCCGCTCGTGGGCGCCCGCTTCGTCGACCTCACCGACCTCTACACGGCGCGGCTGCGGGCCCTCGTCCACGAGATCGATCCGACGATCGCCGAGGGCGTCTACGCGATGTTCCCCGGCCCGCAGTACGAGACCCCGGCCGAGGTGCGGATGGCCGGCGTGCTCGGCGCCGACCTGGTCGGCATGTCCACCGTGCTCGAGGCGATCGCCGCCCGCGCCGAAGGCTGCGAGGTGCTCGGCCTGTCGCTGGTCACCAACCTGGCCGCCGGGCTGGGTGAGGCGCTGGACCACCACGAGGTGCTCGCGGAGGGCAAGGCGGCGGCGACCCGGATGGGCGCCCTGCTGGCCCAGGTCATCCCGCGGCTGTGACCGTCGTCATCACCGGTGCCGCGGGGACGATCGGCTCCGCGCTCACCGCCCGGCTGCCGTCTCACGGGTGGACCCTGCGCGGCTTCGACCGGGTGCCGGTCGACGGCGGCGTGCTCGGCGACATCACCGTGCCCGCCGATCTGGACGCGGCCCTGGCCGGCGCGAGCGCCGTCGTGCACCTGGCCGGCATCGCCACTGAGGGACCGTGGCCCGCGCTGCGCCGGGCGAATATCGACGGCACGGCGCAGGTCTTCGAGGCCGCGCGGCGAAACGGGATACGCCGCGTCGTGTACGCATCGTCGATCCACGCTGCCGGTTTCACGCCGGTGTCGGCGCCGGACCTGCCCGCCGACACCGCGGCCCGCCCGGACACGCTGTACGGGGTGAGCAAGGTCTTCGGCGAGGCGCTCGGCCGCTACTACGCCGACCGCTACGGCATGCAGGTAGCCTGCCTGCGCCTGGGCACCTTCGCCGAGCGCCCGCCAGACGTCTGGACGCTGTCGACCTGGTTGTCGCCGGACGACTGCGCCCGCCTCGTCGATGCCTGCCTGCGTTCGCCCGCGCTGACCTACGCCGTCGTGTGGGGTATCTCGGCCAACACTCGGCGCACGTGGTCGCTCGAGGAGGGTTACGCCCTCGGCTACCGGCCGCAGGACGACGCCGAAGACTATGCCGATGTCGTGCCCGTCGGCGAGTCCTACCCGTCGGACGCGTTCGTCGGCGGGGGTTTCACCTCAGCCGGATTCGGCATCGACGAAGTGGCGGCCCGCTCATGATTTCCGAGGAATTGCGTGCGCAGGTGCACGCCTGGATCGACGACGAGGTCGATCCGGGGGCCGCGGCCGAGCTGAGCGAACTCCTGCAACGTGACGACGAGGCCGAACTGGCCGACCGGTTCAGCGGGCCGTTGACGTTCGGCACGGCCGGGCTGCGCGGCCCGCTGCGGG
>JBDTXT010000467.1:0-2757 GCA_040006035.1 Pseudonocardiales bacterium
CGCCTGGAGGTCGCCATGACTACCACCATCCCGTCGGCCGACATCGTTGTGTCGGCCGAGCCGCTGTTCACTGAGGGCGAGCGCATCGCACTGGCCGGGTTTCTCGCCGGCTACAGCGGGCTGACCCGCGACGCCTACGCCCTGGATCTGCGGATGTTCACGGCCTGGTGTCAGCAGCACAGCCTGCACCTGTTCCAGACCCGGCGCGCAGACATCGAGTGCTTCGGCCGCGACATGGAGCAGCGAGGTCGGGCCCGGTCCACGATTGCCCGTCGGTTGTGCACGATCTCCGGGTTGTACCGCTACGCCGTCGAAGAGGAGCTACTCGAACACTCACCGGCTGTGCATGTCCGTCGCCCGAGGCTGGATTACGAGTCGCATGCCATCGGGTTGGACCGCAACGAGGTCGGTGCCCTGCTGGTCGCGGCCGGACTCGGCGCACCGAACGAGCACGCCCTGATGTCGCTGCTGGCGATCAACGGGCTGCGGATCTCCGAGGCGCTCGGCGCCGACATCGACAAGCTCGGCCTCGAACGCGGGCACCGCACCCTCACCGTGCTACGCAAGGGCGGCAAGATCGTCACCATCCCGCTCGCACCCCGCACCGCCAGAGCGATCGACCTAGCCATCGGTGAACGACTCGACGGCCCGATCTTCCTCCGACCGGACGGACAGCGGATGGACCGCCACTGCGCCAGCCGGATCGTGCGCCGCGTCGCTCGTCGCGCTGGCGTGGACAAGCCGATCGGCCCGCACACCCTGCGCCATGCGTTCATCACCGCCGCCCTCGACGCCGGAGTCCCCTTACGTGACGTTCAGGAAGCGGCGTCGCACGCCGACCCTCGCACCACGATGCGCTACGACCGGGCCCGGGTCTCCCTCGACCGGCACGCCACCTACATCGTCGCCGCCTACCTCGCCGGAGCCGCCCGCTGACCGGGATTGCCTCGTGGCCGAGCGGACCCGCCGCCCGGCCACCCGGCGAAGAACGCGCACGGAGGCCTCGCTATGCGTGGCGTTCGGCTTCGCCCGCGGCCGCGCAGATGGAGCGCCAACACGCGCCGGAGTGCACGGCTGCCAATGAGCCAACCGCCCCCGAACGATCACCGGCATGAAAGACCAGGGCTAATGGCCACAGACGGCGTGACCGCCGTGGAGCAAACCCCACGGCGGTCCCAGGCCTCTCTGGTCAGCAGTCGATCAACGGCCGATCGCGGCGAGAGTCTCCTGCGCCATGTGGGCTTCCCCCACCGAGTTCGGGTGCACGGGGTAGGCGTTGATGGGAGCGATGACCGGTTCCAACCAGCGAGTCCCGATCGGCTGGCAGGCGTCGTGACCAGCCGAAGGCGTGAAGGTGTCGACGTACCGGGCGCCCGTGACGGCGGCGGCTTGGCGCACCACGTTATTCAAGACCAGCTCCTGGTTGACTAGCCACGGGACGTCGCCCAACGAAATCGGGATAGCCGGGTAGCAGGACAACTCCCCGACGTTGGGCAGAATGCGCGGGTAACCCAAGATCACGACCGTCGCATGCGGGGCCTTCGCCCGAACCGCGGACAGGGCCCGCACCAGGTTCGCGTACGTCTGCGTTTTGATTTCGTTGACGAACGTGTTGCCGTACTTCGTCTCACATGGGTGCCCGTAGATCTGTCCGGCGTCGGTCCCGATACAGCCGAAAAATGAGTCAACGAAAATGCCCTCGTCATTGCCGCCGATGGTCATGGTCACCAGCCGTGTGGACTTGTTCACCGCGTCCAGTTGCGGGGCCACCCCAGGGGCCTGCGAGGTGTAGAAGTCCCCGGTGGTCGCGCCACTGCACGTCACGTCGGCGAAGGACGCGGGGTTCGTCTTGGCGGCGATGTCGTGGGCATAGTTGATCTGCGATCGACTGCACGTTGGGGGCGAATCGAGGACCTGTGGCATGACCCCTGCCGCGGAGGAGTAACTGTCGCCGAGGGCGACGTACGGCGAGGTCTTGATGGACGCTGCGGCCGCCTTGGGTGGGGTGCGTTTCGCTGCCGCCGGGGTCGTGGCGCTGACCACCCCGACTCCGGCAAGGGTGACAGCGAGCAGGGCAGTGACACGACGCATTTGGACTCCATTCGGCGAGTGACGCATCAGACGCGGTGTGATACAGGTTACGCGTCCAGTGCCTGGTCCCCTTGGCCTCGCCGATGCCGAGGATCGCCACTGCGCGAACCGGATCGTGCGCCGCGTCGCCCGCGATGCGGGCGTAGACAAGCCCATCGGCCCGCGCACGCTGCGCCACGCGTCTATCTCCGCTGCCCTCGACGTAGGCGTGCCTCTACGCGATGTTCACGAAGCCGTGTCGCACGCCAACCCGCGCACCACGATGCGCCATCACCGCGTCGGTCTGTCGCTCGACCGCCACGCCACCGACATCGTCGCCGCCTATCTCGCCGTCGCCGCCTGCTAAATGACCGCCTGCAGGGTGGCCCGCGTCGCCCACGACACGGGTCACCTTGCGCATCGAAGCCTCGATCTGAGCGGACGCTCCTTTCTGTCCTTTGCGCAGATGGAAACGTATCGCCGTAGCGCCGCGAGGCTGCCCGGGCGGGTCCGCGCCTAACCGGCCGGCTCATCCAGTGAACGGCGGGCGCCGCGCGTGCCAGGAGGCGGCCTGCTCGTAGGCGTAGCCCGCCTGCAGCACCCGCGCATCGGCCAGCGGTGCGCCAGCCAGCTGCAGACCGACGGGCAGGCCGCCGGCGTCACCGCACGGGACGGACACGGCCGGCA
>JBDTXT010000468.1:0-2748 GCA_040006035.1 Pseudonocardiales bacterium
AGCTGCGCGGCTACGGCCTGGTGTGCGTGATGCCGGAGAACACCTCGATCGAGCGGCGCCAGTTGCTGGAGATGTTCGGCGCCCGGATCATCTCCTCGCCTGCCGCGGGTGGGTCGAACCAGGCCGTGGCGACCGCCAAAGCGCTGGCTGAGCAGTACCCGGACTGGGTGATGCTCTATCAGTACGGCAACCCGGCCAATGCCCAGGCGCACTACGAGGGCACCGGACCCGAGATCCTGCACGACCTGCCGACGATCACCCACTTCGTCGCCGGGCTGGGCACCACCGGCACGCTGATGGGCGCGGGTCGCTACCTGCGCGAGAAGGTCCCGGACGTGTCGATCATCGCGGCGGAACCGCGCTACGGGGAGCTGGTCTACGGCCTGCGCAACATCGACGAAGGATTTGTGCCGGAGCTGTATGACGATTCGGTGCTCACCTCGCGGTTCTCGGTCACGTCCTACGACGCGCTGCGCCGCACCCGCGACCTGATCGAGCACGAGGGCATCTTCGCCGGCATCTCGACCGGTGCGATCTTGCACGCCGCACTGGCCGTGGCCGACCGCGTCGCCGCCACCGACAAACGCGGCGACATCGCTTTCGTCGTGGCCGACGCCGGATGGAAGTACCTGTCGACCGGCGCCTACGCCGGCTCGCTGCAGCAGGCCGCCGAACAGCTCGAGGGCCAGCTCTGGGCCTGACGCCCGTGGTGCGACGTCTTACCGAATTCGTAACGCAGCCACTGGCGGCCAATGGCAGCCGTCCCACGCGGGAACATGGTGCCATGAGGACGCGGCTGGGCCGGCTCGGCGTGGGTGCCGCAGTTGGCCTGCTCTCGGCCGCGGTGGCGCTCGGCGTGGGCGAGGTGGTGGCTGCCTTCGTCCGGCCGGCCGCGTCACCCGTGATCGCCGTGGGCAACCGGTTCATCCTGCTGACTCCGGAGTCGGTGAAGCGCTGGGCCATCCGCAGCTTCGGCACCAACGACAAGAACGTGCTGCTCACCGGCATCTACGTCATCGTCGCGGCCTTCGCTGTCGTCGTCGGCGTGCTGGCCCTGCGCCGCCTGCTCTACGGCTTGGTCGGCATCGGCGCCTTCGGCCTGGTCGCGGTCTACGCGGCACTCACGGCCAACGCCCACCAGGGCACCGATACCGTGCCCACGATCTTCGGCACGCTCGCGGCACTCGGGACGCTGACCGTGCTGACCCGCGCCGCCGGCCCGGAGCAAGAACCCGAACCGCCGTCGAAGTCCAAGAAGGCACGCCCCGCACCCCCGCCACGCCTGGTGGCCGACCGGCGGGTATTCCTGTCCGGCAGCGCCGCCGCGGCCGGCCTGGCCGCGTTCGCCGGCTTCGGCGGACGGGCCGCTCAGCACGCGCGCTTCGACGTGGCCGAGGCTCGGGCGAAGCTGAGCCTGCCTGCGCCGGTCGAGCCGGCCAGCCCGGCCGCGCCCGTTACGCCGAGCGCGAGCGGACCCGACCTGGGCCAGAGCGGAATGACCTGGACGTCGCCGAACAGCAACTTCTACCGGATCGACACGGCGATCGAGCCGCCCCAGCTCGATCCCAAGGACTGGTCGCTGCGCATCCACGGCATGGTCGAGCACGAGATCACCCTGAGTTACGCCGACCTGCTCGCTCGTCCGCTCATCGAACGCTGGATCACGCTGTGCTGCGTGTCGAACGAGGTCGGCGGCAACCTCGTCGGCAATGCCCGCTTCCTGGGCGCGCGACTGAGCGACGTGCTGCGCGAGGCCGGCGTGCATCCAGACGCCGACCAGCTGGTGATGACCTCGACCGACGGCATGACGATCGGCGCACCCACCGCTGTGGTCATGGACGGCCGCGACTCGATGATCGCCGTCGGCATGAACGGCGAACCCCTGCCCATCAAGCACGGCTTCCCGGCCAGGATCGTCGTGCCGGGCCTGTACGGCTACGTCTCGGCCTGCAAGTGGGTGGTCGACATCGAGGCAAGCACCTTCGCCTCTCGGCAGGCGTACTGGGTACAGGGCGGCTGGGCCGCGCAGACCGACATCAAGATCGCGTCACGCATCGACACACCGCACAACGGCGGCACGGTCAAGGTAGGGCAGCCCAACGCCATCGCCGGTGTCGCCTGGGATCAGCACGTGGGCGTCGACCGCGTCGAGGTGCAAATCGATGACGGGCCATGGACGCCGGCACGGCTCGCATCAGTGCCCTCGCTCGACACCTGGCGGCAATGGATGTTGGCTTGGACGCCGCCCAAGGCCGGGTCGCACACGGTGCGGGTACGCGCCGTCGACGCGGCGGGCAAGGTGCAGACTGCCGACCGCCAGGACGTCTATCCGTCCGGCGCCACCGGCCAGCACACCATCACTGTCCGGGCCCGATGACGCTCGCAGGTGAACCGATACTGCCTGCCGATGCGAAGATGCACATATGAACGTTATCGCCCGCTGGGGCCTGGTTGTCGTCATCGTCGTCGGCCTCGGCATCGACGCCTACACCCACCTGGACCTGGCCGATATCTACACCGGCGTGAAGACAGGCACCCTGAGCCAGGCGACGCTGTTCCGCATCGAGGCCGTGGCTGCGATTCTCGCGGCCGTGGCGGTGGTAATGCGCACCAACCGGCTGACGGCCGCCCTCGTGGCCCTGGTCACCGGCGGCGGCGCGTTCGCGCTACTGCTGTACCGGTTCGTCGACGTGGGCAAGCTCGGCCCGCTGCCGGACATGTACGAGCCGTTCTGGTACACGAAGAAGT
>JBDTXT010000469.1:0-2740 GCA_040006035.1 Pseudonocardiales bacterium
GACCATCACGATCGTCTGCCCGGTGTCGTGCAGCCGACGGAACAGCTCGAGCACTTCTATGCCCCCGTCACTGTCGAGCGCTCCGGTCGGTTCATCGGCCAGCAGCAGGGTCGGCGAGTTCACCAGCGCCCGAGCGATCGCGAGCCGCTGGCGCTGTCCACCTGACAGCACCGCCGGGACCTGTTGGGCCCGGTCGCCGAGACCGAGCAGGTCGAGCAGCTCCCGGGCCCGCGACTCGGCAGCCTTGCGCCGCATGCCGCCGAGGACCGCCGGCAGCGCGATGTTATCCAGCGCGCTCACGCCGTCGAGCAGGTTGAAGAACTGGAACACGATCCCGACGTGGTGGCGGCGAAAACGCGCCAGCCAGCCCTCGTCGCGGCCGTCGATTCGCTGGCCGGCCACCTCGACCGTCCCGTCGTCGACCACGTCGAGTCCGGCGATGATGTTGAGCAGGGTCGACTTGCCACACCCGGACGGACCCATCACCGCCAGGAACTCGCCGTCGGCGATGTCGAGATCTACGCCGCGCAAGGCGCGGACCGGCGCTAGCTCGGCGGTGAAGGTGCGGCGAACCCCCCGGAGGCGGACCGCGGCGCTCGCCTCATCAGGGCGGGCCGCCTCGGTCGATTCCACGGCTGCACTCATAGTTGTCCCCCAGAAGTTGCTGCTGCGGTTGTGATCGGCGTGCTCAGGCGATATGCGGCGACGGGTGCCTCGCGGCCCTTCACCTCGCGGTCGCCGAGCGAATCCCAGTTCCACCCGTCGCTGGCTAGGACGACGGTGGCTTCGTTCGCCACCGTCGAGCCGGCCGGGCGGGCCAGGTCCTGAAGTCGCTGCGCGAGGTTCACTGTGTCGCCTACCAATGTGTATTCCAGGCGCTCGGCACTGCCGAGCAGTGCGGCGGCGACGTCGCCGGTCGACAGGCCGATGCCGAGGCCGAATGCCGACAGACTCTGCTCTGCCCACAGTGCGTCGAGGGCGCTCTGCCGGCTGTGCATCGCGACGGCGGCGCGCACCGCGCTGGCCGCGTGCCCGGGATGCGGGTCGGGCGCACCGAAGACCGCCATCACTGCGTCGCCCACGTACTGCATGACGGTCCCCCCTTCGTTGAGAATTGCAGCATTCATTTCCTTGCGATGCGCGTTCAACTGGCCGGCGAGCACAGCCGGGTCGGCCCGCTCCGCGATCCCCGAGTACCCGCGCACGTCGGACATGAGGACGGTGACCGTCAATCGTTCGGTCCGATCAATCGCCCCCTTGTCGGTGCGCAGCTTGGCCGCGAGGCCACCCGGCAGGAAGCGCGAGAGCGTCAAGCCCTGCTCCTCGCGTTCGAGAATGACGCTGTGCAGCATGCGTAGTCGCTGCAGCGCGTTGGCTTGGCCGGCCGACGCGCCGCGGGCCAGGGTGAGGAACAGCTCCTCGATCGCGGTGTTCACCGACTCGGGCGTGACACCCGCGGAGTTGGCTATCGCCTTCACCGGCCGGCCCTCAGCAACCTGACGCAGCAGTTCCTCCTCGTCGTCGCTGAGGGCTCCCTCCACGCGGGCCGGTGAAACCAGCGCCTGCACGATTTCCGGATCGAGCATCGAACCGCCGGTCGCCACCTCTCGGATCGCCCTGGCCAGCCGGTCCGAATCTGCCACCCGGTCCTTGAGCAGGTAGGCGTATCCGGCCGCGCCACTCGACAGCAGCCCCACGGCGTACTCGGGGCTGTCGTACTGGCTCAGGACGACGACTCCGGTGCCGGGTAGCCGCTTGCGGACCTCTTTGGCCGCTTCGATCCCTTCGTCCTGAAAGGTCGGCGGCATCCGGATATCGGTGACCAGCACCTGCGGGCTGAGCGCCATGGCCTGGCTGATCAACTCGTCGTAATCCCCTGCTACGCCAACGATTTCTATGGTCGGATCGCGCTTCAAGAGGGCACGTACGCCCTCCCGCACAATGAGGTTGTCATCGGCGAGTAGCACGGTGATCGCTTCCACAGCACCTATTACGGCCCCTCGATGTCGATCAGGCAAGGTGGGTAGGACGACCGTGCACGGGGTGGTGGCATCCCTGTGGTTGGCAGGTTGGCTGCCTCGACCTCGGGGGCGGCGCTGCCTAGCATCGTGCCCATGAGAGTCCAGTCGAGCGTTACCTCGTTGTCCTGGATACCGTCCGAGGCCGTAGCCGGTGTGATGAAGGCAGGCTTCGCGACGGGCATCAGCCACTACGACCCCCCGCCGCCGGCTCAGCTGGGCGATCTCGCCACCATGCGCGACGCGGACCTGTTCCGGTTCGCCAACGTGCTGCAGGCCTGGGCGGAATTCGACGGGTCGCAGGTCGTGGAGTGGGGCGCCGAGGGCGGCGTCATGATGGGCGCCACGACCGTACGGGTCGGGCCGATGGATGCGACCTTCGCCGCGGTGCCGATGCCTGATCTTCAGCGGCCGCCTGAGCTGGCGGACGGCAGCGTGACGTTCACCCAGACCTCGGGCGGGCGCACCGCGCTGCCGATGCCTCGCAAAATCAGCAAAGCGCCGTTCGTGCGGCTTCAGTCGCCGCTGGTATGGACGACACTGCGGCTTACCCTGCGCGCTGACGGGACCTCATCGGCGGAGCTGTCCGGAGCCAGCCCGTTCCCCCGGCACTGGGTGTATGACCACAGCGGCGCGCTGACCCTGAAGGCCGGAGTCGCCGACTGGGCCAGCTGGATCGGCCAGCCGTCGTGGACGGCCACCCCGTGGGGCGACGAGGACTC
>JBDTXT010000470.1:0-2737 GCA_040006035.1 Pseudonocardiales bacterium
ACCTCGGCGATGATCACCAACCTCGAGGACGAGCTCACGCTGGTCGACCGGATGAAGGACGCCCTGCACGGTGAGATGGTCCGCCGCCAGGAGGCGTTGCGCACCGCAGGCAACTTCGGCTCGCTGCGAGACTACGAGCGAGCCCGCGAGCTGGGTACGCCACTGGAACCGATGCCGTCGCTATTCATCGTGGTGGATGAGTTCAGCGAGCTGCTCTCGGCCAAGCCTGACTTCATCGACCTGTTCGTGATGATCGGCCGCCTGGGCCGCTCGCTCGGCGTGCACCTGCTGCTCGCATCCCAGCGGCTCGAGGAGGGCAAGCTGCGCGGACTGGACACCCAGCTGTCCTACCGCGTGGGCCTGCGGACGTTCTCGTCGATGGAGAGCCGGGTCGTGCTCGGTGTACCCGATGCCTACGAATTGCCGGCCGCGCCAGGCAACGGCTACCTCAAGGAGAGCACCGAGGGACTAGTGCGCTTCAAGGCCGCCTACGTCTCGGGCGCCTACACCAAGGCGGCCAGCGCCGGGCCCGACCAGGGTGACTCCGGTCGACACCATGTGCTGCCCTACCTGCCCCAGTACCTGGCCCCGCGCGAGGAGCCTGCTGGTCTGCAACCCGACCAGGCGCCAACTGCTGCCCAGCCGGCCGGCCCCGGCGAGACGATGCTGGACATCCTCGTCGCTCGCCTGTCGGGCGCCGGGGTGCCGGCCCGCAAGGTGTGGCTGCCCCCGCTCGACACGCCGCCCGCGTTGGACGAACTGCTGCCGCCGCTGATTGAGACCGATCTCGGCTTGCGCCCGGTCGACTGGGACAGCGCCCCGTCACTTTCCGCGCCGATCGGCCTGATCGACCGGCCTTTCGACCAACGCCGCGATCCGCACTGGTTGCACTTGGCCAGCTCGCACTTCGTGGTCACCGGACGCCCGCAGAGCGGCAAGAGCACGCTGCTGCGCACCCTGATCATGTCGATGGCGCTGACGCACACACCTGAGCAGGTTCAGTTCTACTGCTTGGACTTCGGTGGCGGCACGCTGACCGGCCTGGCCGATCTGCCGCATGTCGGCTCGGTGGCCACCCGCATGGAACCGGACCGGCAGCGCCGCACCGTCGCCGAGATCAACGTGTTGCTCGCCAATCGCGAGCAGTTGTTCACGGAGCACCGGATCGACTCCATGTCCTCCTACCGGCGGCTGGTGGCGGCGGGCTCGGCACCGCTCGACGGCTTCGGCGACGTGTTCCTGGTCGTCGACGGGTGGGGGAGTGTCCGCCAGGACAACGAGGCGATGGAGGCGGCAATCACCCAGATCGCCGGGCGGGGCCTGGGCTTCGGCGTGCACATCGTGCTGTCGATCCAGCGCTGGATGGAATTACGGCCCGCCCTGCGCGACCTGATCAGCACCCGGCTCGAACTGCGCCTCGGTGATCCGTCCGAGTCCGAGGTTGATCGTCGGGTCGCGGTGAACGTGCCCGAGGGCAACCCGGGGCGCGGGCTGAGCCCGGACAAACTGCATTTCCTGTCCGCGCTCCCGCGCATCGACGATGTCGTCACGGTCGATGACCTCGGGGACGGGGTGGCCAAGGCGGTGTCGCGGGTACGTGACGCTTGGTCCGGGCCGCTGGCCGCGCCAGTGCGCCTGCTGCCGCACGAGCTGCCCTACGCCGACCTGCCTGACGTCGAGGTGTCCGGAGCCCGGGTGGCGATCGGAGTCGATGAGGACACGCTGTCGCCGGTGTTCGCCGACTTCGACGCCGAACCGCACTTCCTCGTGATCGGCGACGTCGAGTCCGGCAAGTCGAACCTGCTGCGGACCCTGGCCCGCGGGATCACCACGAGGTGGAGCGCGGATCAGGCGAAGGTCGTCACCTTCGACTACCGGCGCGGCATGCTCGGCGCGATCACGACCCCGCATCAGATCGGGTACGTGATGAACTCGATGGCCGCCCCCGAGGTCGTCCAGAGTGTGGCCACTGCGTTGCGGACGCGCCTCGCAGGTATCCAGGTGGATCCCGGCGCGGGAGAAGTGCCGCGCTGGGCCGGGCCCCGCCTGTTCTTGTTCATCGACGACTACGACCTGATCGCGACCGGCGGCGACAACCCGCTGCGCTCGCTGCTCGAATTCCTGCCGCAGGCACGCGACATCGGCTTGCACGTCGTGCTCAGCCGCTCGTCGGGCGGCGCCGGCCAGGGCATGTTCGAGGCGATGATGCGCGGCCTGCGCGACATGGGCACCCCCGGCGTGTTGCTCTCGGGCAGCAAGGATGAGGGCGCAGTGCTCGGCTCGGTGAAGATGGAACCGTTGCCGCCGGGCCGCGGCCGCCTGGTGCATCGACGGATCGGTTCGGTGCTGATCCAGACGGCTCGCGCGCAGCCCTAGCGGTCGCGTTCGGTGCGTCAGATCTTGCGCAGGACCGAGACGACCTTGCCGAGGATCGTCGCGTCGTCGGCAAGGATCGGTGAGTAGGCCGCGTTGTGCGGCAGCAACCACGCGTGCCCGTCGCGGCGACGGAACGTCTTGACCGTCGCCTCGCCGTCGATCATGGCCGCGACGATCTCGCCGTTCTCGGCGTCCTGCTGCTGACGCACCACCACCCAGTCGCCGTCGGAGATGGCCGCGTCGATCATTGATTCGCCGGTGACCTTCAGCAGGAACAACGTGCCGTCGCCCACCAGGGCCTTGGGTAGCGGGAAGACGTCTTCGATCATCTGTTCGGCCAGGATGGGACCGCCGGCCGCGA
>JBDTXT010000471.1:0-2731 GCA_040006035.1 Pseudonocardiales bacterium
CGCGACCGCGTCGCGGCGGCGGGCTCTTCGCGCGAGCGCTCATCGCGTTGTGGTCACTTCGCGAGTGGGGGAGATCGAGCGACAACACGGCGGATAGGTTAAACACCATGCGCGCAGTCGTCGTCACCGAGCCAGGCGAACCAGAGGTCCTCGAGGTAAACGAAGTCCCCGATCCGGAGCCCAAGACCGGCGAGGTGCTGGTCAAGGTCGCCGCTACGGCCATCAACCGTGCGGACTTGCTGCAGCGGCAGGGCAACTACCCGCCGCCGCACGGTGCGTCGCCCTATCTGGGCATGGAATGTTCGGGCACCATCGCCGAGCTGGGCGAGGCGGTGACGGGCTGGAGCGTCGGCGACGAGGTCTGCGCGCTGCTCGCCGGTGGCGGATACGCCGAACTGGTCGCGGTGCCGCTCGGCCAGTTGATGCGCGTCCCGGCCGGGGTGAACCTGGTTGACGCCGCCGCGCTGCCCGAGACCACCTGCACCGTCTGGTCGATGGTCTTCGGTCCGCAGAGCGGACGGTTGCAGCCCGGCGAGTCACTGCTGGTGCACGGCGGGACGAGCGGCATCGGCACCATGGCGATCCAGATCCTGCACTCCATGGGCTCGCGGGTCTTCGCCACCGCCGGCACTGCGCGCAAGGTCCAGGTCTGCCGCGAGCTCGGCGCCGACGTCGCGATCAACTACCGCGACGAGGTGTTCGATGACCGCGTGCTCAACGAGACGGACGGGCACGGCGTGGACGTCATCCTCGACAACATGGGTGCGCTGTACCTGCCCCGCAACCTGCGCGCGCTCGCCGTCGGCGGCCGCCTGATCGTGCTCGGACTGCAGGGTGGCCGCAAGGGCGAGATCGACCTCGGCACCCTGCTGGCCAAGCGGGCGACCGTGCTCGCCGCCGGACTGCGGGCCCGGCCGCTGGAGCAGAAGGCCGCGATCGTGGCAGACACGGTGCGCAACGTCTGGCCGCTGATCGAATCCGGGGCAGTGCGCCCCATCATCGATCGCGTCCTGACCCTCGATGACGCGACCGAGGCGCACCGCCTGGTGGAGTCCAGCGAGCACATCGGCAAGGTGCTGCTGCGCATCCCCTAGTGCGTCAGAACGCGAGGCCGTGTCGTTCCACCGGGGAACGTGGCGGGCAAGTCGATCTCGCAGCCGTAAGACGCGGCCAGCGCAGCCATCGCCTACGCCGTGAGCTCGGCCAGGCTCGCGACGAACCGATCAACCTCGCCGAAGGTCGTGTGCGGCATCAGGCCGAGATAGGACGCGCCGCCCATCTCGTCGACGCCGAGCGCCCGCATCAGCTGCGTCATCCCCGAGGGCCCGGTCCAGACCGAGACTCCACGGCGCTGCAGGAAGTCACCGACCTGGTGCGGGGTGTGCCGAACGACGGTGAACGCGGCGAAAGGCAGCCGGTCGGCGGCAGTGCCGAGAACCGTCACCCCGGGCAGCGTCCGCAAGCCGGCGTCGAGGTGTTCGCACACGGCTCGCTCATAGTTGCCCGCCGCGCTCAACGACGTGTTGAGCCGCTCGCGGCGCGTCCCGGTCGCCCGCTCGTCCAACCCGGCCAGGTGGTCGACGGCGGCGGTGAGGCCGTCGAGCAGTTCGATCGGCAGCGGGCCCAACTCGAAGCGCTGCGGCACGGGCAGGTCGACGTCGCTCTCCAACTCGAGCAGCAGGCCGGGACGGGCGGCGACCGCGGCGACCGTAGGCCCGCCGAACGTCGCGGCTGACACCGCGATCAGGTCGGCTCCGAGCGCGGCGATGTCCAACGGCAGGTGTGGCAGCGCGCCGCCGGCGTCGACAACGACCAGGGCGCCGTGGCGGTGAGCCAGGTCGGCGATCGCCCGGACGTTGGGCACCGTGCCGGTGGCCGGGTTCGCCAGCGGCAGGGTGACGATGCGGGTGCGGGAGCTGATCAGCTGCTCGTACTGCCAGCTCGGCAGCTCACCGGTCTCGAGGTCGACCTCGGCCCAGCGCGCGATGACTCCCGGTGCCCGCGCGGCCCGCAGCCAGGGCTGCAGGCTCACGTCGGCATCCAACCGCGACACCACGATCTCATCGCCGAACTGCCAGTCGGCCGACAACAAGGCGGCGAAGCGGGGTATGAGAGTGGCCAGGCTGTCGCCTAGCACGACCGAATCTGGGGTGGCGCCGACGAGGTCGGCTACCGCGCGCCTGGCCTGCATGACTGCCGTGGCGGTCCGGCTCGAGCGCGGCGAGCGAGAGCCCGGCTGAGCCGGTGAGGAACGCAGGGTGGCGATGATCGCGCGGATGACCGATTCGGGTTGCAAGGTGCTGAAGGAGCCGTCCAGATGGGCCGTCCCGGCCCCGACGGTCGGGTACAGCCCGCGGACCCGCGCAACGTCGAAGCTCATCACTTGCATCGATGCTCTACTTCCGTGTTACTGCTCGCCGGCCGTGGGCCAGACTAGTCGGGTGACCGACTCTTCTGAGAACCACACAGACCACTCATCTCGGCCTGACGACGCGGTGGCAGCAGAGGTTGTCGACGCCACCGAGGCCGATCGAGACGATAGTGACATTACGGGCATGGTGGAACAACCCGCGAAGGTAATGAGAATAGGCACGATGATCAAGCAGCTGCTGGAGGAGGTGCGGGCAGCTCCGCTGGATGAGGCCGGCCGGCACCGGCTGCGCGAGATCCACGAGTCCTCCATCCGCGAACTCGAGCAGGGCTTGGCCCCCGAACTGCGCGACGAGCTGGA
>JBDTXT010000472.1:0-2728 GCA_040006035.1 Pseudonocardiales bacterium
TCCCGTGCCTATCGAGTCCCTGTTTCCCCGGCTGGAGCCGCTGCTTCCGCGGGTCAGCAAGCCGATCCAATACGTCGGTGGTGAGCTGAACGCGCAGGTCAAGGACTGGGACGCTGTGGCGGTCCGCTGGGCACTGATGTACCCCGACGCCTACGAGGTCGGCTTGCCCAACCAGGGCGTGCAGATTCTCTACGAGGTCATCAACGAGCGCGACGACGCCCTCGCCGAGCGCACCTACTCCGTGTGGCCCGATCTCGAGGCGCTGATGCGTGAGCACGGCATCGGCCAGTTCACTGTCGACGCGCACCGTCCTGTCGCGGCCTTCGACCTGTTCGGCATCTCCTTCTCCACCGAACTCGGCTACACGAACATGCTCAACGCACTGGACCTCGCAGGCATCCCGCTGCACGCGGCCGATCGCACCGACGAGCATCCGATCGTGGTCACCGGTGGTCACGCGGCCTTCAACCCCGAGCCCATCTCGGACTTCATCGACGCCGCTGTGCTCGGCGACGGTGAGCAGGCCGTCGGCGCCATCACCGCAATCGTGCGTGACTGGAAGGGCGAGGGACGCCCCGGCGGCCGCGACGGTCTGCTCGAGCGCCTGGCCAGTAATGGAGGGGTGTACGTACCGCGCTTCTACGACGTCAGCTATCTCAGCGACGGGCGCATCGCATCGGTCAGGCCCAACCGCGAAGGCGTCCCGGAGCGGATCACCAAGCACACCGTCATGGATCTCGACGAGTGGCCCTACCCCAAGACTCCGCTCGTCCCGCTGGCCGAGACCGTCCACGAGCGGATGTCGGTCGAGATCTTCCGTGGCTGCACCCGTGGCTGCCGGTTCTGCCAGGCCGGCATGATCACCCGTCCCGTGCGTGAGCGAAGCATCACCGGCATCGGCGAGATGGTGGCAGCAGGCTTGGCCGCGACCGGCTTCGAGGAGGTCGGCCTGCTGTCGCTGTCCAGCGCCGATCACTCCGAGATCGGCGAGATCGCCAAGGGACTGGCTGACCGCTACGAGGACGAGAAGGTGTCCCTGTCGCTGCCGTCCACTCGCGTGGACGCCTTCAACATCGACCTGGCCAACGAGTTCTCCCGCAACGGCCGCCGCTCCGGGCTGACGTTCGCGCCCGAGGGCGGCTCGGAACGGCTGCGCCGCGTCATCAACAAGATGGTTAGCAAGCAAGACCTGATCCGCACCACCTCGACTGCATACGCCCAGGGGTGGCGTCAGGTGAAGCTGTACTTCATGTGCGGCCTGCCGACCGAGACGGACGAGGACGTCCTCGAGATCGCCGGGATGGCCCATGACGTGATTCGCGCCGGCCGCGAGGCCGCCGGGCACAAGGATGTCCGCTGCACCGTCTCGATCGGCGGCTTCGTGCCCAAGCCACACACGCCGTTCCAGTGGGCGGCCCAGGCCTCGCCGGAGACGATCGACAGCCGACTGCGCAAGCTGCGCGCGGCGATCAACGCCAACAAGTCGCTCGGGCGCAGCGTCGGCATGCGCTACCACGACGGTGAGCCGTCGATGGTCGAAGGACTGCTGTCTCGCGGTGACCGCCGGGTGGGCGCGGTTATCGAGCAGGTGTGGCGCGACGGCGGCCGCTTCGACGGCTGGAGCGAGCATTTCTCCTTCGCCCGCTGGATGACCGCGGCCGACGAGGTCTTCGGCACCGAGGGCCCGATCGACGTCGCCTGGTTCACCACCCGCGAGCGTGACGGCGACGAGGTGCTGCCCTGGGACCACCTCGACTCCGGGCTGGACAAGCAGTGGCTCTGGGACGACTGGCAGGACGCCCTCGGCGAGTTCGAGCAGGACGACTGCCGGTGGACGCCGTGCTTCGACTGCGGCGTCTGCTCCAACCTGGGCACCGACATCCAGGTGGGCCCGACCGGCCGCACACTGCTGCCGCTCGCCGGGCCGAAGCCTTGATCTTGATCCTCGACAGAGGGGCACGTACCTAGATGGCGCGTCGCGTTCCCGAAGGACCGCCGCCGCCGCCGGTGGTGCAGAAGGTGCGGATGCGCTACGCCAAGCGCGGCCGACTGCGCTTCACCTCGCACCGCGACTTCGCCCGCGCATTCGAGCGGGCACTGCGGCGCGCTCAAGTGCCGATGGGGTACTCGGCCGGCTTCTCGCCGCATCCCAAGATCTCCTATGTGGGCGCCGCGCCGACCGGCGTGGCGAGCGAGGCGGAATACCTGGAGATCGGCCTGGCCCGCGAGGTTGACATCGAGGCGCTGCGCGCGGCCCTGGACGCCGCCCTGCCAGAGGGGCTGGACATCGTCGAGGCAGTGCCCGCCGGCCCCGGCTCGCTGCCCGAGCGGATGCAGGCCTCGGCCTGGCGCGTCGAACTGCCGGGCGTGAGCCCGCAGGCCGCTGACGTGGCCGTGGCGGCGTTCCTCGTGTGCGACGAGGTGCCCATCGAGCGGCCCACCAAGGACGGCACCCGGACCATCGACGCGCGCGCCGCCGTGCTCTCCGCCGCCGTGTCGGGTGTCACGATCGGACCTGACCAGGTGCAGCGTGCGATACTGGACTTGGTTGTCCGGCAGGTAACTCCCGCCGTACGACCCGACGACGTTCTTGCCGCATTGCGTGCCGTCGCCGGTCTCGCCCTCGAATTGCCGCCAGTTGCGGTACGCGTGGCGCAGGGACCGCTCGATGACTCCGGTGCGGTCGGTGACCCTCTTGCTGCCGACCGGATCACGGCCGAAACGGCGT
>JBDTXT010000473.1:0-2727 GCA_040006035.1 Pseudonocardiales bacterium
GCCGGGCTCTGGCCGGATCCGAGCGTTTGCGGGTCGGCAGGGTCGCTTGTCCGCGCTGACCCGGGAGCGGCTCGAGCGCTACCTGCCGGTCCGGTCGCTGCCGCGCGGGCCGCTGGTGCCGTCGGAGGCGTTCGGCCGGGTGGCGCCACTGGTCCTCGACATCGGCTGCGGGCACGGGGCCGCGGCAATCGCGTATGCGTCGACGCACCCCACCTTTGATGTGGTCGCGGTCGACGTCCACGTGCCGGGGGTGGCGCGGCTGCTCGCCGCGGCGCAGACGGCCGGGGTGCCGAACCTGCGGGTCGAGATCGGCGACGCCGTGGCGCTGCTGTCGGACCGGGTGGGGGAGGGGCAGCTGGCGGCAGTGCACCTGTTCTTCCCCGACCCGTGGCCGAAGCAGAAGCACGCGAAGCGGCGGTTCGTGCGGGAGTCGACGCTGGACCTGCTGCTGTCCCGACTCGCGCGGGACGGGCACGTGCTCGTCGCGACGGACCAACCCGCATACGCCGAACATGTTCGCCTGGAGGTAGAGGCGCACGGCGGGTTCGTGGCGCGGGTCGTGCCGAGGCCGGCGTGGCGGCCGCTGGACGGGTTCGAGCGCAAGGCGATGGCGGCGGGGCGGGCGGTGACGGACCTGCGGCTCGACCGACGCTAGCGGGCCCAAGGTTCGTCTCGGCTGCCGCCGGCTTCGTGTGGTTCGCACGAATCCCTCGGGCGAGCAGGGATGGTCTCGTCGGCAAACGTCGTGCCGGACGCGCTAGCTCCTGGTCAGCGGAAAACGGCTGGCGCGCCGGACGCCGTGGTAGCGATGATCCCCTGTGCACATCGACATCAAGGTCAGCGGTGGCGTTGTCCGCGGCGGGACAGAGGCGGAACTCGCGGTCTTTCGCGGGATCCCGTACGCGGCGCCGCCCGTGCGGTTCGGTGCGCCGCAGCCGGTTCTCGCATGGGACGGCGTGCGGGAGGCGACGCGGTTTGGGCCGCCGCCCCCACAGTCCGGTGCCTTCGGCATGGACGCGCTGGCCGAAGAGGGCGACGACTGGCTGACGGTCAACGTCTGGTCGCCTGACCTCAGCGGTGGGTTGCCGGTAATGGTGTGGATTCAGGGCGGTGCCTACACGTTCGGCATGTCCGGGCTGCCCGAGTACGACGGCAGCAACCTCGCACACGGCGGCGTCGTCGTGGTGACCTTCAACTACCGGGTCGGGCTGGAAGGCTTCGGCTACGTCGAAGGAACGCATGCCAACCGCGGCCTGCTGGACCAGGTCGCGGCGCTGGAGTGGGTTCAAAGCAACATCAGCGCGTTCGGCGGTGACCCTGACCAGGTCACCGTCTTCGGCCAGTCCGCGGGTGGTGGATCGGTGGCGGCGCTGCTGGGCATGCCGCGGGCGGCCGGGCTTGTTCCACCGGGCGATCGCGCAAAGCGTGCCGGGCACGTACTTCACCCCCGAGCTGGCCGCTGACATCACGCGAGCGTGCGCCTCGGAGCTCGGCCTCGAACCCGCCGAGCTGGCTACCGTGGATCCCCGGCTCCTACCCGCCGCCGGTGATGCCCTCGCGGCGAAGATGGGCCAGTTCGCGGCCCGTTGGGGGCGGGCGGCCCACGCGCTGGTCCCGTTCGCGCCGGTCGTCGACGGTGACGTGCTGCCCACGACGCCGTGGCGGGGACTGACCGGCCAGGTCGAGCTCCTGGTCGGGCACACGCGTCACGAACAGCGGTTACTCACCGCTCTGAGCGGCATGCTGGGCCCGATCACGGAGGAGCAAGCCACCGAGGCCGCGCGAATCTTCGGGCCGGATCCGCGGCGGTACCGGGACACCTTTCCCGACCCCGAGGAACTGTACGAGGTCGTGCGCTCGGACTGGCTGTTCCGGATGCCGTCACTGAAGCTCGCCGAAGCGCAGCTCGAGGCGGGTGGCCTGGCGTACCTCTACGAGCTGACCTGGTCCGCCCCAGGCATGGGTGGCGTGCTCGGCGCCTGTCACGGCCTGGACGTGCCGCTGGTGTTCGGCAACCTCACCGCCGGTCAGCCGGCGATGTTGATCGGCGACCCAACCCCAGAAGCAGCGGCGCTGTCAGAACAGATGCGGACGGCGTGGACGGCGTTCGCCACGTACGGCGATCCCGGCTGGCCCACCCATGACACCGGGTCGGCGCGGATCTTCGACGTCGAGCCGGTCGTCACGGCCTATCCCGAGCAGGTGTCCCGCGAGATCTGGCGGGACTACCCGAGAGTGCTCGACCTGGCTTAAGCGACCAGGTACTCCGCGAGGTGCCTGCCGGGCAGAATCGTGCACCCCTTCACCAGCCGCACCGACACCTGACCGTGCCAACGGCTATCCGCACCTGCTTGTTGTGCCGGTGCCGAGGACGTGAGTCTTTGCGCCGCATTGGGCGTCAAAGTAGCCGCCGGACGGTTCCCGCCTTCGCAGACCGAGCGCCCATATGTGCTGGCCGGGACGTTCCCGACCTGCGGCGTTGTGTGCTGGGAGCGGGCGAGGAGAATCGAACTCCCGTAGCCAGTTTGGAAGACTGGGGCTCTACCATTGAGCTACGCCCGCGGGGGCCCGCAGGGCCGAGCGACGGCGGCGCTCATCCGGCGGGTTCGGGGCGTTAGCCTAATGCCCGCTCACGTGCGGCACCGAATCGTCGGACCACTCGCGTGGGGCGCCGGGGTATGGCGCAGCTTGGTAGCGCGTCCGCTTTGGGAGCGGAAGGCCGCAGGT
>JBDTXT010000474.1:0-2714 GCA_040006035.1 Pseudonocardiales bacterium
TCACCGGCGCCGTGTTCGCCCGTGACCGAGCGGCGATTCTCGAAGCCTCGCGCACGCTGCGCTTCGCGGCCGGCAACTTCTACATCAACGACAAGCCGACCGGTGCCGTTGTCGGGCAGCAACCTTTCGGCGGTGCGCGCGCGTCGGGAACGAACGACAAGGCCGGCTCGGTGTGGAACTTGCTGCGTTGGGCTTCGCCCCGCTCGATCAAGGAGACGTTTGTAGCAGCGACCGATCATCGCTACCCGCATATGCGCTGAGCTCACGACACCGCCACCTGGATCGGTACGGGCTCGGCGAACTCTGCTCCCCAGGCGGGGTCGCCGATCAGCACGCCGCGGCCTGGCGGCATTTGGCCGTGCCGACGTGGCAGGCTACGGCCGATGAGGTCGCCATCGCCGGGGCCCCGCGCGAGTACCAGCGCGCACCGACTGCGGCGGACCTCGGCCGCGACGCCGCGGTAGGTCAGCGCCAAGTCGTCGCTGTCACTCGCGACCACGGCGGCCAGCGCGGCCGGCGCCGCCCGAACCGAGGCGGTCAAGGCATCACCAGCGAGGGTGTCGAGGAAGGCTTCGCTGTCGTCGACGAGCAGCAAGGTGCGCGGATGGGCCGGCAGGCCGGCCGCCTGGGGCGCCGCATCAGGCCCGACCACCGCGATGCCGTGGTACTCAGCCGCGCTGACCAGCGGCGAACGCCGCGGCGCGGCAACCACCACCGCGACGCCCTCGCGGACGGCCTGCACCAGCAGGGTGTGCAGCGCGCTGCTGCGGCCCGAGCGCGCCGGACCGGCAATGAGCAACCGGCCAGCGCCGGCGAACAGGTCGACGCTCACAGCCGCGGCGGCATCGCCGCCGGCACCGATCGTGAAGCGACCGGGCGTCGGGTTGAGCGCGTCGAGTGCGATCCGGGTCGGCAGCGACCTGAGCCGAATCACGCCGATGCCGGCGTCGGGCCCGCCACCTGAGTCAATGCGCGGCTGGCTGGCGACAGCCCTGACGAAGCCGGCCTGCTCGCTAGGCGAGGGCGCGGTACCGACAAACGCGATCTGCACCTCGGCCGCGTCGGCAGCGCGAATGGCCCTGCCGGCTGGCATGTTCAGCGGCACCGCCCGGGCGGCGATGCCAGCAAGGGCGTAATCGGCGCGATCACTCAAGCCGAGAACGAACTTGGTCGCGACGGCGCTGCCGAGCCGTGCCGCCAGCGTGCTTCGATCACCGGCGAGCACAACGGTCATCCCGGCCGCCGGGGCGGTGCGCAGCAGGCGCACGAGCACATCGACGGTGTGTCCTGAATCGTGTTCGTCGGCGGCGGCGGTGAAGGCCTCCCATCCGTCGAGCAGGCACAAAATGAGCGGAATCGGGTGCCCACCGGCCCGGGCCTCGGCCACGGACCCGGCGCCATGCGCGACGAGCCAGGCCCGCCGCCTGATGACCTCAGCCTCCAGTCGACGGGCCAGCGCCGCAGCCAGGTCGAAGGCGTCGCGGGCCGCGGCGGTGCCGCAGTGCGGCAGATCGCTGATGGCGCGCAGCGAGCCGCCAGCACAGTCGATCGCGTAGACGGCGAGTTCGTGCGGAGCGAGCTGGTGGGCCGCGGCGGCCGCGATCGTAACCAATGCGGTGCTGCGCCCGGAGCGGGGGCCGCCGGTGAACAAGACTGAGCCGCCCGCCTCGAGATCGAGCTCGACGGGTGGTTGGCGTTGCTGTCGCGGTTCATCCAGTAACCCGAAGGCAACCGACGTGGCGAACGCCGCACGAGGGACATCGGCCAGGCGCAGCTGCCCCGGCAGCGCCGGCAGCCACGGCCGACGCGGCGTAGCGCGCCCCGATACCGTCGCCGCCTCGCGCAACGCGTCGACGAGCAACTGCAGGTCGGTCTTTGCGGCGACGTCCGTCTGGCCGGGCGACGCGAGGGGAAGCGGGCGCCGCCAGCACCCGAGTGGCGCGATAGAGACCTCGGGACCGGCGCCGACGGGAGCCGGGCCGCCCACCCGGGCCGTCTGCAGTTCGGTGCAGGTGTCACCAGCCCGGACCACAGCGCGACCCGGAGTGTCGCGACCCAGGTGCGCCGCCCGGTCGGTGCCGATCACGTCGGTGGACTCAGCCGGGTCGGCCACCCGCAGGGCGACCCGCAGCGTGGTGTTGGCTCGGATCTCGGGCGACACGACGCCGCCGGGGCGTTGCGTCGCGAGCACCAGGTGTATGCCCAGTGAGCGGCCGCGCTGGGCGATGGCGACCAGGCCGCTGACAAAGTCGGGCAGCTCGTCGGCCAGCGCGGCGAACTCGTCGACGACGAGCACCAGGCGGCCGAGCGCCTCGGGCGGCGGGCCGGCCGTGCGATACGCGGCGAGGTCGTGCGCACCGACCCGCGCGAACAATCGTTCGTGACGGGCCAACTCGGCGTGCAGCGAGCCGAGCGCACGGCCGGTCAACTGCGCATCGAGGTCTGTCACCACGCCGACGGTGTGCGGCAGTCGCGCGCAGTCGGCGAAGGCCGCGCCGCCCTTGTAGTCGATGAGCACGAAGGAGATCGCATCGGGCGGATGGGCGACAGCCAGCCCGGCCACGAGTGATTGCAGCAGTTCGGACTTTCCGGAGCCTGTGGTTCCGGCTACCAGGGCGTGGGGCCCGTCAGCCACGAGGTCGATGTGGACGGGCCCGTCGACGCCCATGCCCAGCAGCGCGCTGGCCCTGCCGTCGTCAAAACCCCAGCGTTCG
>JBDTXT010000475.1:0-2712 GCA_040006035.1 Pseudonocardiales bacterium
CAGCGGTTTGTTGTACCTTGGGACCAATGACGACGACGTCAGCGACAATGCCGGCCAGTTCCAGGTGACCATCTCACTTGGACGCTGAACCGTACATTCCTGAGTGAGGGGGTGGGCAGGGGCGATGAAACAGCATCGCCGCTGCACCGCATACTCCAGCTGTTGCAGAACGTCAGCGCCTCGGCGCCGCGTCCTTCACGCCCGCTCGTTATCCCCCGTAGTACCCGCTTCTGGCCTTGACCTTCGCCGCGTGGCGCTTGACGCGCACGTCGAGCCGCCGCCATTCCTTCACCCCCGCCGCCTCGATCGACAGGACGTACTGCTGGCGGAGCTCGTCGACGAGGTTCGAGGCGGTCACGATCGTTTCGACCATCGTGCTCGCGAAGACGAACTTGCCGCCGGTCCACTCCGAGAGATCGCGCAGGTCGGCGGCTTCGGCGCGCGGGCGCTCCGCGTTCTCCATCAGGAAACGCGCATCGAGCGAGGGAACCGTCGCCACGATGAACACCGGCACGTCGATCGAGCTCGCGAGACCCGAGACCTCTTCCGCGGTCATCGCGCTGCTGGTATCGAGGCCGTCGGTCAGCACGACGATCGCTTTGTGCGCGCCGGTGCGGCCCGCAAGGCGCCGCGCGGCGGCGGCCGTCGCGTCGTACAGCGAGGTGCTGCCGAACGGTTCGAACTCCGCCAACGCACCCTTGAGCGTCGAGAGATCCGTCGTGAACGGCTGGCGTTCGTGCAGGGCCGAGTCGAATGTGAACACGGCCGCTTCATCCTGTCCCTGCCGGAGCTGCGCGATAAGCGAGGCGTAAGCCTGCCTCGCCATCGCCGCCTTGCCGCTGACCCGCATGCTGCCGCTCATATCGACGAGCACGGCCACGCTCAGCGGCGACTGCCGGTCGGATCGTAAGGAAAGAATCGGGCGAAGCTCCCCGTTGTCGCGGATTTCGAAATCGGCCGGGGTCAGGCCGCTCAGCACGCGGCCGCGGCCGTCCTTGACGGACGCCTGGATCGTGACGACGTCGGCCGCAGCTCGAAACGTCTGTTGTGGTTGAGTGTCCAGGCTCTGGGCGGCGATCGGGCCGAGCCAGGCTGAAACAAAAATGACGAAAGCGGTCACAACTCTACAGAACGGGAATGTCATACCGGCTCTTTCTGCTCGTCCGGGCGAAGAAAGCGGGGGAGATCCGCGTATCGGTAGGAGGAGCCGCAAACATTAGGCCGGCGCGGCGTTCGCCCGGCTTCGTTCTGTCACGAGCACAGCGGATCGGGTCCGGACGACCCCGATCGCTTCAGTCGCGCGTCAGGATGGACTGTTCGCGACAATCGGCGCAGCGCGTGTCAACCGAGCGGCTGTTCTCGTCAGCTCGAATCTCGCGGATCACTTCGACGTGCGCCGAGCCGCAGCGAAGACACCGCAGATCAGGCATTTGGATGGGGCGCGGCGCAGCTGATGTGGACATCGTTCACCCTTTCGACAACGAGGTCGTTCGCTTCGAGTCGGTCAGTCCGGTCGAGTGCAAGCCACACGCCTATCCAAACTGCGCAAAAACGGCCCATTTTCAGAGAAAAAACGGTGAAAGCGGGCCCGGATGGCAGACAAAGGGCAGCCGGCGGATGGATTCCCTGGCTGACTATTGGACCGGTGAAAGGACCGTCGAAGTCACGCCTCACGCCTGCCAGAACGAACGATACGAGCGGTCACCGACAGCTGCCCGACGTGACGCATCGCGTGCTCAGCGCCATGCACCAGGCAACCGATGACGGTCGAAGGGAGCTGGGCCCGTCCCACGCCGCGAAAGTGGCCAAGTGTTGTCACGTCGATAGTGCGAAGCTCCGCAACCGCGGCGTCCACTCGCTCGGATAGCGCGCGCAGAACTGGCGCGACGTCGGCTGTAGGAAGCTCCCGACCTTCCGACGGAATCGCCGCGAGTTGTTCCGTCGAGAGTGCGTGGCCGCGGGCGTAGGTGAAGAGGCGATCGATGACTCCGGCAATGTGTCGCACATGAAAGGCGGCGGAGGCGACGCCTCCAGGGCGGGCGTTCCATTCCTGCTCCGTCAAGGGCTCGACGATTTCGCCGACACTCTCGCGAACTTGAAAAAGAATGTGCGCGATTGGTTGAAGGACGTCGGGAATGCCGTCGATGGGACCGCGCTGCCACCACTCCGTGTTCGCCATTTGCTGAGCATATCGCGATCGCCCTGCGGCTCACGCGCGGCACACGCCAAAGCACCGGCCTCGGTGTACCATCCCGCCATGCGAGACCGCGCAGTGCGACTGTGGATCGTCGTGCGTTCGGCAATGGCGCTGTTGATCGTCGGCTTTGGCTCGACGCTCGGCGCCGACACCTATCCGCGGCAGCCTGGAATCGACGCCCGCCACTATGCGGTTCGTCTGACGCTGCTGACGAACGACTCCAACGAGGTTCAGGCCGACGCGACCGTGACGCTTCGCGTCGTCACGCCCGGGACTCGAGAAGCGCTCCTCGACCTCACATCCCTGACGTCGGACGGCAAGGGAATGTCGGTGACCAGCGTCACATCGGGTGGCCGCGTCCTTGCGATTGATCACCGCGACAACAGGCTGCGCCTGCCCATACCCTTGGGCGCAACCGCTGGCCAGGATGTCACTTTCACGATCGCCTATCACGGCGTGCCCGGCAATGGCTTGCGCCTCCTCAACAACATCCACGGCGACCGCACCGCGTTCAG
>JBDTXT010000476.1:0-2712 GCA_040006035.1 Pseudonocardiales bacterium
GGGCGCGCCCAGTCCCGCGTCGCCGACGCGTCCGCACCGCCCACCGCCACCCACGTCGGCCTGCGTGTGCCGTTCGCGTTGGGGACGCCGCCCGGCGGGCACGGCACGACGATCACCGGCTCGCTCACCCTCGAACTCGGCAGCGTCTCGACGCTCGGCCCCACCGTTACGGCGCAGCCCGGCATCACGCTCGAGCTGTCCATCGACGACACCGACGGCTGGCTCATCGGCGGGCCCGGCACCACGCCGATCGGCGGTGCGCTGCCGCTCGAGGTACGCCGCATCTCGGCCCGCGTCCACGTCGGCCTGCACGGCGGCGAGTCCGTGGCCCAGGTCGTCCTGCACGAAGGCGCGGCGCTCGGCGCCGGCTGGGTCAGCCTGCTCGTCCAGCCCCCGACGTCGCCTACCGGCGCGCTCGAGCTGCAGCCGCTGCTACCCGAGGCCCGCGCCCTGCTCACGGCGCTGGCCGCGAAGCTGGCCGCGGCGGCGCCGGCCGGCCCGGCCGGCGCGTTGCTGGCGCTGTTGAAGGCGGTCGGGATCTCCCAGTCCGACGGCGCCCTGGTCCCCGACGCACTGGCCCACCTGCTGCACGACCCCGGTGGCCAACTGCGCGCGACGCTCAGCGCCCCCGCCACCCGCGACGCCCTGCTGGCGGCGCTGGCCGGGCTCGTCCCCGAAATCACCGTCACCGGCTCGGCCGTGCACCTCGCGCTCGGACCGCTCACCGCCGACGCCGACGTCGCCGCCCGCACGATCGGCTTCACCGCCACTGGCGCCGAGGGGCTTGTGCACTGGAGCGCCGGCGCCCACGTCGACGCCGCCGGACACCTCAGCTTCAGTGCCGGCCTCGGCGATCCTGCCGTGGACGCCTTCGCGCTCGAAGTCCTGTCCGGCCCGCTGCGCGCCCAACTGCTGCGCGGTGGCGGCGCCGCGCCGGCGCCGCTGTGGCCGACGCTGGACCTAGACGCGCTGGGCCGGCTGGCCGCGGCGGCCATCCCGGCCGAAGCGCTACGCGTCACCCTCGAAGGACTGCGCAGCATCGACCACCAGCTCGGCACCGCTCTGGACGACCTCGCCTCGGCGCTCGGCATGCTGCGCCCGCCTGACTCCCACGGCGTGCGGGCCATCGCCGCGCCGGTGCGGCTGTTCGACGACCCGGCCGGCTGGTTCAAGCAGGCCGGGGTGCTGTCCGTCCTCAGCGGTGGGCCGTTCGATCTGAACCGGCTCATCGACCTGCTCGAAGGGCTGAAACCCTTCGTCGGTCTCATCGGCCCGCGCGGCGTCTGGAACGTCACCGACGGCGTGCAGGTCACCATCGCCGCCGCGGCCGACGGGCCGGCCGTCTCGCTCGGCGTCGACGCCACCGCGTGGCTGGCCGGGCTGCCCGGGCATCCGCCGGTAGCGGCCGGCTTCACGGCTGGGCTGACGTTGCCCGCCACCGGCGCGCCCCGGCCGTCGGTCGAGCTGTTCATCGGCGTCCCCGACGGACCGGGCGCCACCACCACAGCTCAGCACCGCCGCGCAGCGCACCTGATCGTCAACGGCACGGGGCTGCGGCTGCTGCTGCGGCCAAGTGCCGGCGCCGACATCGAGATCTACCCCAACCCGGCCGGCCTGGGCGCGCTGTTCGGCGCCGGGGTCGACGCGGTGCTGCCGACAGTGCTGAACCAGTTGGCGAGAATGAACGCCGACCCCGTGCGCGTCCAGATCGCCGGGCTCGTCGGCGCGGCCGGACGGGGGCTGGCCATCGCCAGCGGCACGCCCGCGGTCTTCGACAGCAACGCTCTGCACGCGCTGGCCGACAACCCAGCCGCGCACCTGAGCGCGCACCTCGGCCCCCTGCTGACCAACGCCGGCGCCGCCCTCGACCCGATCCTGGGCCAACTTGTCGGCGGCGCCAGCGCGGTGCTGTCCAGCTCCGGCGTCCTCACCATCACGGTGCGCACCGCCGTGATCGAGGTGCACCCGTCGCCACTCGCGGTGAATGCGCAGGCATCGGCCACCGGTCTGCCCGTCCTCGGCTCGGTCACGGTCGGGCTGTCCGTCGACGGCACCGGCCTGTCCGGCTGGTCGGCCGCGCTCGGGCCGGCCGCGATCAACCTGGACGGGCCGGTGATCCGCCCCGTCCTGCGCGCCGGCCGCGACGCGACCGCCGGCTGGCACGCCGAGCTCGGGCTGGGCCTGGACGACCTCGCGCCCACCGTGGTCGAGCACCGCGAGCTGATCGCCCGCTGGCGGGAATCGGACGGCCTGAACGTGCTGGCCACCCACCGCAGCACCACCACGCTCGACGAGGATCTCTCGCCCGGCGGCGTCGCCACCGCCGCCGTCGGCGCGGTCCTCGACCTGGTCGGTGGCTGGGTGCTCGGCGTGGACGAGGTCAAGGCCCAGCTGAACAAGAACCTGGGCAGCCAGAAGGTCCGCTTCGTCCTCGAGGGTTCGATCCTCAAACCCGCCGTCTCGCCGGCCGATGACCCCGAGCTGATGACGGGCGTGCTGACCGGCTGGCCCGAGAAGCTGTTCACCGTGGCCAGCCAGCTGGCCGCGGCCGCGCCGAGCGTCCAGATCACGCCATTCACTCTGGGCATCGCTAAGACCGGCGAATTGCTCGGCGTCTTCATCACGACCACCGACCCGGCCGGGCTGGCCCTGGCCACCGGCGACACCCAGCTGAACCTCGAGATGGACGCGTCCTGGATCGAGCCGCCGTCC
>JBDTXT010000477.1:0-2711 GCA_040006035.1 Pseudonocardiales bacterium
GTTACTCGGTGGCCGCGCCGGCCGGCGGAACGTCGTCCGGCATCGTCGGCGACCATACCCGCATGGCGAGCTTCCGCTTGTCCTGCACGACCACGCGATAGACGTAGAGAACGACGGCGATCAGGAGCACCGCGATTCCCTGGAACACGGTGGTCTTGCTGGTATCGCCCCAGGCAAGGCCGGAGTTCCATCCACCCCAGACCAGCAGCACGGCATCGAACGCGGCCAGCAGTCCGGCGAGGGCCACCCACGGTTTGGCGACCGTGATCGGACGTGGCCAGTTCGGCCGATCTTTCCGGAGCAACAGGAAACCCGACATGGCGAACACGTGACACAGCACGTATCCCAGGTTCGAGAAGATCAGGATCTTCAACGCTCCCTTCGCATCCGACGCGAAGGTGAACAACAGGAAGATGTTCAGCACGGCATCCAGGGTCATCGCGTTGGCCGGGACGTGTTTCGAGTTCAGCTTCCCCAGCCACTTGATCGTCATGCCATCCTGCGAGATGCCGTACAGCGCACGGGAGCCGTCCGCCGTGGCCGTGTTCATCGCCAGCACGATGCCGGCGCAGAGCAGCAGGATCGCCAGCCCTGTCCCCGTGCCGAGGATGTCATGGAAGGTCGAGGCGTAGAAGTTGCCGAGGTAGTTGTCGAGCGTAATGTTCTGATCGCCGAAGGTGCCGACGGCGCCCAGCGGCAACAGGCCGTACACCAGCACGCCGAAGATCGCGGCAACGCGTAGCGCCTTGGGCGTGTCGCGGGCGGTGTCGTGATACTCAGGCGCGAAGGTGGCACAACACTCCATCCCGTAACTCGACCAGCACATCGCATAGAGCCACACCACCACCAGGGTGGCGCTGCTGCTGCCGAGAGAGACCGCGGTGGCGTGGATGTTGTTGTGCAGGTTGCTGCTGTGCCAGTCGCCGGTCAGGTAGGGAAGGAACATGATTACCGCGAGCGGGATCAGGAGCAATGCTCCGGTGATGTAGCCGACCCAGACCGCGGGGCGCATGCCGGCGACGTTGAAGCCCCAGATCACGACGATGATGACAGAGGTGAGAGCGATCGGGAACGACCAGTAGAACGGGATCCCGAGCAGATGGCGAGGCGCCGCCGTCCAGAAGCCGGAGGTCGCGGACGAGGTGTAGAACTGCGCTTGGATCAGGAAGCCGACGACCACGCCGGTGGCGGATAGCACCACCGACCAGCCGATCCAGTAGCCAAACGCCGCCACCGGGCCGACGAAGGAGAAGTACCGCTTCCACGCCTCGTGGGCATAGATCGCGATGCCGCCTGAGAGCTTGGGGAACATCGCCGCAAGCTCCGAGTAGATGTAGTTGTGGAGGGCACCGAGCACCACTGACACCGTCCACAGGATCACGGCCCCCCAGCCGCCCAGTGAGAACACGGAACCGCCCAAGCCCGTGATCAGGAAGCTCGGGTTCGCGAGTGCGACCACAAACCCGTCAAACCAACTGATTGACTTGAGGAGCTCTCGTTCCTCGACAGCCGCGGTAGCCATACACACCTCCGGGTGGTAAGACATCGGATGAATTACGGGAGAGGCGCTAGGAAACAGGATTCAACGCCAGCGGTCAAGCGCAGATTCCGCCATGTGGCCGACGGCACGTGTGTTCGGAGACCCACAGGCGACCGGCACCCTTGCATACAACCACCCGGATCGACGAAGATGGACCGGTGAAGGCGCCGGCGATCACCCTGCGATGCGACTGCGGAAGCGAGGGACGCGCGGCGTATGGCGAGCACTGGGTCTGCCCGAAGTGCGGTCGGTCGTATGACACGTCGCAGATCCCGGCCGAGGACTACGGCGTGATCGCGTCACTCGACCGGCGCTACAAGATGGTCAACTGGACGATCGTGGCACTGCTGGCGCTGCTGGTGTTGATGGCCGCACTCACCGAACAGGTGGTGTCCACGTTCGCCGGGCTGGCGGTCGTGCTCCTCGGCTGGTTCCTGTTCATCAAGCCACTCGTCCACCGTCGTCACAAGCACGCGGTGCGACGCCTGACGCGAACCTGGGACCTGCGGGCCGAGGGCCCTGACGCATGAGCCCGCTGCTTCGCTCGCATGCGAACGTCCCCGCCGCGCCCGCCGCCACCGGCAGCGGATCACGCTGCCGGCCGGTGATGCTGGCAACACTGGCTGTGCCGTTCGAGGCGGAGTCGGCCCGGATCGCGATCCAAGCCGCCATGGAGGGCGGCGTCAAGCTGATCGTCGTCGACGCGGTGGAGATGCCGCTTTGGCCCCAGGCGATGACGACCCGCCGTGCCGAGCTGGAGACCGTCGAGGATCGCGCCGAGATCTGCCGGATGGCCGGCCATGCCGCCGCGCTCGGCCTGGAGGTCGAGCACCTGCGGGTGCGCAGCCCTCGGCCGGTGGAAGCCGTGCTGGAGCTGTGCGGCGAGCGCGAAGCCGGCTTGCTGGTGCTGGGTCCCGACCCCTCCCGCCTGCGTCCGCGGTCGTTCCGTCGCGCCGTGCGGCGGGTGCGCAAGCGGGCGTCGTGCCTGCTGTGGGTGGCGGGCGAGGGGCCGTGACGGCCCGCGTCGCTACCCCAGCTCGAACGTGATCTGCTTCGTCTCGGTCAGCGCGTCCAGGATCCATCCGGCCAGCTCGCGACCGGCGCCCGACTGCTTCACGCCGCCGAACGGCGCCATCTGATCCCAGTAGTTGGTGGTCTCGTTGATGTGGAC
>JBDTXT010000478.1:0-2706 GCA_040006035.1 Pseudonocardiales bacterium
TCAACAGCAGCGCAAGTAGCCCGACACCCACCTCCCGGCGCCGACGGGCCCGGATCTTGTCCAGGTCGATCGAGTGCCGGCGCGATCGCTCGGTGATCTGAGTCATAGCGCTCTCAATGGTGGTCGCGGATCACTTGGTGACTGGCAGGGCGGTCTGGGTGTCGCTGTAACTCGTCTTCATGAAGGGCAGGAACTTCGGAGCATAGGTCACAGTCACGGTTACGGTCACTTTGTCCGGGGTCGCCACAGTCGAGTGAGTTGGTGAGTTACCGGCCAGCGCGAAGTACTGGTCAACCGCCTGCTGCGCCAGGGCGACGTCCACGACCCGGATGTTGTTGTCGCGCACCTGCGCAAGGTCGATCTGGTTGGCGCCGGTGCGGGCGGCCTGGCCTGCCTCGTCAGCAGCGCGCTGCTTGGCCACGAGGGCACCCCCGCCGTCGACGACGAGGCCCGCAATCAGCAGGAAGGGCACCGCAAGAACGGCGACGTAGACGGCAAGCGACCCCTGATCGGCTCGGACACGACGAGGGACTCTCATGCCCGTGGAGCCGTGTACTGGTCCACCGGCGCAGCGACGGACACGGTGACCGTCTTGGCCGGCGCAGGAATGCCTAGGCCGGAGACATCCACCGAGCACTTCACGGTCGCCACCACCGGCCGGCCCGGCGTGGGCGGGCCGTCGAGGGACACGCTGGGGCCGCCGACACAACTCTTGTCGTTGGCCGAGAATGCCGCGTCCGCTGCGGCCTGGGCGTCGGCGTTGGCATCTCCACGGCTGATCGAGGCAGCCCGAGCGGCGTCGCGCGCGCCGACCTCGACCTGACCGTGCGCGGCGGCCACCCTGCCGCCGAGAGCGGTGAGGCCGAGGACCAAAAGGATCACCGGAGCGATGATGGTGATCTCGAGCGTCAGCGAGCCGCGGTCGCGCCACCTTGGGCACATCACGGGCCCACAAACTGTTCGATCGGACCGCCCGCGGTGACGTTGATCGGCAGAGTGATACCCGGCAGCAGGGCGATGCTCTGGGTGCGCAGATCCATCGACACGTTGGTGCCGTTTCGCGTGGGTACGATCTGGGGGGTGCCGTTGGTCACCTTCGGGCCCCCGAGACTGTTGAAGGCGTCGAGCGCGGCCTGCGTGCCGTCGGCATCCGTCGCCTGATAGCCACGAGCCGCCCGTGCCCCTGCTTCGACTGCCGCCTGCGCGACATTCTTGGCGTGGTACCAAAGGGCGAACTGGACGACGATAAAGGTCAGCAGGATCACCACCGGGCCCAGCATCGCCAGCTCTAGGCTCGATGCACCTCGATCGCCGTGAGCCAGTCGCGCCCGAAAACGCGACATGTGTCAGACAATGGCGGCGGCGTGGTTGTTCACCGCGTTCGTGATGACAAAGCCGATGAAGGTCGCGACGACGATGATGATCCCGGTGATCACCGCCCACTCGATGGCCGAGGCTCCGCGATCGCGTGCGCCGGGCTCGTCAGTGCGGTCGCGCAGGACCTGCACCAGTAGGCGCAAGTAGGACAACTCTAGCGAAAACATGCGAACCCCTCTTTCTCGTACCAACCCAGTGCCAAGAGCATAGCCGAGTGGGCGAACTGTGTCGCCTTGCCCGTCATGAGCTGAAGATTCGGGCTGCGGCAGGGTAGGCGAGGAACATCAGGAATGCCGTGCATAGCAGCAGTTGTGCCACCAGCATGGTCTCCGAGCGCTCGCCCGCCTCTCCCTCGGACTCGGTGAGCTCCCGGCTACGCATCGATGCGGCCCGGGCTGAGAGCGAGTCGCGCACCTTGGCACCGTCGTCGGCCACCAGGAGCAGGGCCGACGAAAGGTCGACGAGCTCGATCAGGCCGATGCGGTGACCGAGCTCGCCGAGTGCCGCCCACGGAGTGAGCCCTTGGAGGCGGGCGAAGGCGAGCGTCTCGCGGATGCGCTCGATCGCCGGGCCGGAGCCGATCTGGGCGGCCGAGCTGAGCGCCTCGGGGACCCCGCGACCGCCCGAGAGGTTCATCGACACCAGGTCCAGGAACGAGCCGATGGCGTGCCGGAAGTCCTTGCGCAGGGCAGCTGCCTCCGACCTCAGCGTCAGGTCGGGCAGGAAGAAGAAGAAAGCACCTACGGCGAGTGCTGCGATCACCGGAACCTGGATCGGGAGCTGGACGCCGGCGACCAGCAAGAGAGCGGCGAGGGTCGGGATCAGGATGAAACCCACCCCACCGAGGAGCACCTTGGTGACCAGGTGCTGTTCGAGCGACTTGCCGGTCACCGCAAGATCCTGGCGCAGGTTGATCATCCGCCAGCCTCGCTCGGCGGCCACCTGGACCAACTGCCGGCCGAGTCTGGCGGAGAACCCGGTCGGGGCCCGCTCGGTCTGTCGCAGGGCGAAGCCGGGGTCGGCGGACTCGCGTGCGACGTCCAGCTGGTGCAGGGTGCTGGCGAGGTTGCGCCGGCGCGGCCGGATCGCGATCACGAGGAGCAACAGGCCCAGCCCCGCGAACGCGCCTCCGACCAACGGCCCGATCATGCCGCGCTCGCATGGTCGGCCTCGCCGGCTGACACCAGGAACCGGCCGGTGGCGCTGAAGCGGGCCAGCCGGCGCAGCCAGAGGAAGCCGGCGGCATCGACGCCGATCACGCCGGCCAGGACCACCTGGCCGAAGGCGCTGTCGTAGACCTCGACGAAGCCGTGGTTGAGCACCGCCATG
>JBDTXT010000479.1:0-2705 GCA_040006035.1 Pseudonocardiales bacterium
ACCGCCTCCGGCTTACCTGACCCCTATGACCGGCGACGGTTCCTCTGAGCCGCCGCAAACTCTCCAGCAGCCCGGCAATGACGGTGGGACTGATCCACCGCCATTTTGATCTCGGTCAGAACCTCGGGGTCGAACCCCTTTCGAGGGCGATACATTTCGCCGGAACGCCGTCCGGCTCTCGAACGCGCCTAACACCGCCGCCCAATAACGGCACCCGAGGAATGATGCCCACAAGCCCCAGCGATTCACCGCCAACCCCACGGCCGTGAGCCGTGGTCGGGTGCTGATCCCGGTTCCGTTCGACCCGGGCAGTGTCTGGGGAACCAAGGCCCGTCATCACGTCGGTGGCACGGTCAACGGGGTAAGGGTGCGCGGGATTGTCGAACCGGCCGGCAACGGATATGGATTCACGCTCGGCCCGGCCTGGCTTCGCGACTGCAACCTCGCGGCCGGTAGCCCGGTGATGGTGGAGATCGAGCCGGAAGGACCGCAGCGCGATGATCTCGCCGAAGACGTCATCGCGGCGCTGGCCGCGCGTCCGCAGGCAGCTGCGTTCTTCGACTCGCTGGCCCAGTTCTACCGGAAGGCCTACCTGCGCCGGATCGAGGCCACCAGACGCATGCCGGAGCAGCGCGCGCAGCGGATCGCCGAAATGATCGAACTGCTGGAGTCCGGTCACAAGCAACGCCCGCAACCGTGACTGCGCCGCCAACGGCAACGCTGGCTCCGGTGGTGTCTGGTGTCTGTGCGATGCGGACCCGCGTGGCGAGGACGGAATTGCAGCCTTATCGCTCGGCGCGTAGAAAGACGGGTCGCGAGGCAGTCGGCTTGCGCGCTTGCTGTGCCGGCTGCCAGACTGCCCGCATGTCCACCCAGATTATTGGCACCTAGCGCGCAGGCAGCTTCCCAGCCAGCGCGCCGACCTCTCGCATTCGCGGGGGGTTTTTTCGTTGTGAGGACTCAGATGACCGACGACAGCTTCCACGTCTACGACACCACGCTGCGGGATGGCGCGCAGCGGGAGGGCCTTGCGCTGACGGTGGAGGACAAGCTCAAGATTGCGCGCCAACTTGACGCGCTCGGTGTCGGCTTCGTCGAGGGTGGCTGGCCTGGCGCCAACCCCAAGGACGCAGAGTTCTTCCGACGGGCGCAGACCGAACTGAAGATGACGACCGCGACGCTGGCCGCCTTCGGGGCCACCCGCAAGCCGGGGATCAAGGCCGCCGATGACCCGCAGGTCGCGTTCCTGCGCGAGTCCGGGGCCCCGGTTGTCACCCTCGTCGGCAAGTCCTGGGACCTGCACGTGACAGACGCGCTGCGGACGACGCTCGAGGAAAACCTGGAGATGGTCCGCGACACGATCACCCACCTGCGCGGTGAGGGGCAGCGGGTCTTCTTCGACGCGGAGCATTTCTTCGACGGCTACCGGTCCAACGCGGCGTACGCCGTCGAGGTTGTCCGGGTGGCGGCCGAAGCGGGTGCCGACGTGGTCGCGCTCTGCGACACCAATGGCGGCACGATGCCCGGGCCGCTCGCCGAGGTCGTCGCGGCCGTCGCGGCGACGCAGGCCAGGATTGGCATCCACTGCCACAACGACACCGCCTGCGCCGTGGCCAACACGCTGGCCGCGGTCGAGGCCGGCGCGACTCACGTCCAGGGCACGGCCAACGGGTACGGCGAGCGGTGCGGAAACGCCGACCTGTTCAGCGTCATCGCAGGTCTCGAACTCAAGATGGGCCGGCGGGTGCTGCCCGCCGGCAAGCTCCGGGAGCTGGTGCCGGTCAGCCACGCGATTGCCGAGGTCGCCAACATCGCGCCCGATCCGCACGCCTCGTACGTCGGGCTGTCGGCGTTCGCGCACAAGGCCGGCCTGCACGTCAGCGCGATCAAGGTTGCCCCCGAGATGTACCAGCACATCGACCCGCGCGACGTCGGTAACGACATGCGCCTGCTGGTCAGCGAGCTGGCTGGGCGCGCGACGATCGTGATGAAAGGCAAGGAGATGGGCCTCGATCTCGACGACCAGCCGGACACCGTCCTGCGCGTCATCGAGCGGGTCAAGGAACTCGAGTCCATCGGCTACACCTTCGAGGCGGCCGACGGCTCGTTCGAGTTGCTGCTGCGCGAGGAGATGGGCGTGCGCAGCAGCTTCTTCGAGCTCGAGTCCTGGCGCACGATCGTGGAGCGTCGCCCCGGGGGCGAGGTCGTCAGCGAGGCGACCGTCAAGCTGCGCGCGAAAGGCGAGCGCATCGTCGCCACCGGCGAGGGCAACGGGCCGGTCAACGCCCTCGACAAGGCTCTGCGCAGCGCCCTCGAGCAGCTCTACCCGACGCTGGCCAACCTCTCGCTCGTCGACTTCAAGGTGCGCATCGTCGAGGGCGGCGGCGGCACTGGCGCGGTCACCCGGGTGCTGGTGGAGACGACCGACGGCGTGACCGAATGGGACACCATCGGCGTCGACCAGAACATCATCGCCGCGTCCTGGCAGGCGCTCGAGGACGCCGTGACGTACGGCCTGCTGAGGCAGGGGGAGTCGCCCGCCTAGTCCTACCGTGCGGTGTCCGGCTATGGGCGCATGGTCCGAATTGGTCATACCGATACCTACCCGTCTGCTCTATGGTCTGGCCGGGGTCAAGTTGGGGGTGACATGTCGTTGCGCGTGCGCCATCGCGCCGTTGTTCACGCGGGGTCGACCTCAGCCGGCG
>JBDTXT010000480.1:0-2702 GCA_040006035.1 Pseudonocardiales bacterium
GGCATCAACCTCGAGGACATCTCGGCGCCGCGCTGCTTCGAGATCGAGCGGCGCCTGCGCGCCGAACTGGATATCCCGGTGTTTCATGACGACCAGCACGGCACTGCGATCGTGGTGCTGGCCGCCCTCACGAACGCGCTGCGGTGCGTGGCCAAGCCGCTCGCCGAGGCGCGGATCGTCGTCGCTGGTGGCGGAGCGGCGGGGACGGCGATCGTCACCCTGCTGATCGCCGCGGGCGCCGGGCACGTGCTGGTGTGGGACCGCGAGGGCATCCTGTCGCCGAGCGACCCGACGCTGAACTCGGCCAAGGCCGCGCTCGCGACGATGACGAACCCGGACGGCGTGACGGGGAACCTGCACGACGCCCTGCGCGGTGCGGACGTGTTCATCGGGGTGAGCGCGCCGGGGGTGCTGCCCGCCGCGTGGATCTCCGACATGTCTGCCAGCCCGGTGGTGTTCGCCCTGGCCAACCCCGACCCTGAAGTCGACGTCGACGCCGCCCAGTCGCTGTGCGCCGTGCTCGCAACGGGGCGCAGCGACTACCCGAACCAGATCAACAACGTGCTGGCGTTCCCGGGCGTCTTCCGCGGCCTGCTCGACGCCCGCGCCCGCGAAGTCACCACCCCGATGCTGCTCAGTGCCGCGTCGGCGCTGGCCCACTGTGTCTCCGACGGTGCGCTCAACACCACCTACATCGTCCCCAGCGTGTTCGACCCGGCCGTGCCGACCGCGGTCGCCGCCGCCGTGCGCGAGGCGGCCACGGATGGCAGGGCGCGCTCGGAGTAACCGAACCGAGACCTGCGATCGGGAACGGCCAGGACGCCCCGGCACGTCCGATAGGCAAGTTCTCGAGCGGAAGGTTCATCATGAGACGGATCGTTGTAGTGACCGGTGCCGCGGCGCTGGCGAGCATGGTGCTGCTGGCCGGGTGCTCACAATCGCATCTGGGTAGGGCCACCTCCGGGTCCGGCGGCGGTAAAGTGGCAGACACCGCGCAGGGCAAGGCTGACGGCGCGTACAGGGGCGGGGCGGGCACCCCGGCCGCCCTCCCGAACGGTAGCGCCCCACAAGCCAAGGCAGCGGCGAAAGCAAAGGTGCCGGTGACTAGCGCGGCGTTGATCCGCACCGCCGACCTGGTGGTCGAGATCCCCAACGGCGCCGATGTGGCGGCCAAGGCCAACCGGGCAGAGCAGATCGCCACCGCGGCGGGCGGACAGGTGTTCGCCGACGACCGCACCGCCGGGACCAAGCCCACGGCCGCGCTGACGCTCAAGGTCCCGGGCGAGTCGCTGACCAGAGTCCTGAGCGATCTGGCCGCCCTGGGCAAGGAGAAGTCGCGGCACTCCACCACGCAGGACGTCACGACCCAGGTGGCCGACGTGACCTCGCGGGTACGAAGCGCGCAGGCCAGCATCGACCGGCTGCGCACCCTGTTCAACCAGGCCAGCAAGGTCGGCGACGTGATCGCGCTGGAGAGCGAACTGTCGCAGCGCGAGGCTGATCTCGAGTCACTACAGGCCCAGCAGCGCAGCCTCGCGGCCCAGACCGAGATGGCCACGGTGACGTTGAACCTGAGCACCGCGTCGGCGGAAGCGGTCGCGAAGAAGCACCAGGACAAGAGCGGTTTCCTCGGTGGGCTCCAAAGCGGCTGGCGGGCATTCACCCACGGCGCCGGTGCGGTGGCCACTGGGTTCGGCGCCGCGCTGCCGTTCCTCGGGCTGGGGCTGCTAATCCTCGGGGCCGGCCTCATCATCCGGCGTCGGCTGCGCAACGCCACGCCGCCGGTGATCACCCCACCCAACCCCGCCTGAGGCTCTACGATCGCGCGATGAAGAGGGTGATCCTTTTTTACGGGACGATCGCGGTCTTCGGTGCCGTGGCGTGGTTGATCACGTCCAGTCTCCTCGTGGCGTTCGGCGTGGCCCTCGGGACATTCATCCTCATCGGGGTCGTCCTCCAAGCGCGATCGGGCGAACCCGGGTACAGCGAACCCACCGGGCGGAGCAGTTGGGACACCTGAACCTGACGCAATCAGGTCCGGAAGGCGGCGACCAGGTCGCGCGCGGCGGCGAGCAGGCGGTCATTCTCCACGGCCGAACTGATCGTGACCCGGACCCCGTGGCCGGCGAATGCGCGCACGATCACCTTGCGGTCTTCGCAGCCGGTCGCCCAGTCGGTGCTCTGCTCGCCCAGTGGCAGCCAGAAGAAGTTGGCTTCGCTGGGCGGGACCTCGTAGCCCATCGCCCGCAGCTCGTCACAGACCCGCGTGCGCTCGGTCACGATCTCGGCCACCCGCCGCATCAGCTGCGCCTCGGCTTGCGGCTCCAAGCTGGCCAGCGCGGCCTGCTGCGCCACCGACGTCACCGCGAACGGCACCTGTGTCTGGCGCAGCGCCCGGGTGACCGCCGGGTCGCCCGCTATCGCGTAGCCGACCCGAAGCCCGGCCAACCCGTAGGCCTTGGAGAACGTCCGCAGCACGACGACGTTCGGGAAGTCGTCGAGCAGGGTGACACCGTCCGGGACGTCGGGGTCGGTGACGAACTCACGGTAGGCCTCGTCCAGCGCGACGAGGACGTCAGAGGGCACGCTGCGTAGGAAGGCAACCAACTCCTCACGCCGCACCGCCGTGCCCGTCGGGTTGTTGGGATTGCAGACGAAGATCAGCCGGGTCTTGCCGGTGACGTGCGCGGCCATCTCGTCCA
>JBDTXT010000481.1:0-2700 GCA_040006035.1 Pseudonocardiales bacterium
CGAAGAGCAGGTCGGCGGCCTTGGTGATCGAGCCGCCGGTGTCGATCATGTCGTCTATCAGCAGGCAGCACTTGCCGGTCACCTCGCCGACCACCCGGTTGGCGACCACCTCGTTCGCCGCGTCCAGGTCGCGAGTCTTGTGTACGAACGCGATGTCCAGGCCGCCAAACTCGTCGGCCCACTGCTCCGCGGCCCGCACCCGGCCGGTGTCGGGGGAGACGACGACGATGTCCTCGTCGCCGTACTTCTCCTTGACGTACTTGGCCAGCAACGGCAGCGCGAACAGGTGGTCGACGGGGCCGTCGAAGAAGCCCTGGATCTGTGCGGTGTGCAGGTCGACGGCCATCACCCGGTCGGCACCCGCCGTCTTGAACAGGTCAGCGACCAGGCGCGCCGAGATCGGTTCGCGGCCGCGGTGCTTCTTGTCCTGGCGGGCGTACGGGTAGAACGGCGCCACGACCGTGATCCGCTTGGCCGAGGCCCGCTTGAGCGAGTCGACCAGGATCAGGCTCTCCATCACCCACTGGTTGATGGGCGAGGTGTAACTCTGCACCACGAAGGCGTCCGACCCGCGTACCGACTCGTTGGACTTGATGAAGGTCTCACCGTTCGCGAAATCGCGGGCAGTGGTGTCGGTGACGGTGATGCCGATGTGGGCCGCGATCTCGTCCGCTAGCTCGGGATAGGCGCGGCCCGAGAACAACATCAGGCTCTTGCGCCCGGCTACCGAGATGACGCTCATGCCAGGTCCTCGCTCGTAGTGACGGGTTGGGCGGCTTCGGCGGCTTTGGCGGCAGCGGTGCCGGGGCGCCGCCTCGCTACCCAGCCTGCCACGTTTTGCTGGCGGCCACTCGATCGGCCGAGCGCCCCGGGTGGGACGTCTTCGGTGATGACTGCGCCGGCTGCGGTGTAGGCGCCGTCGCCGACCGAGACGGGGGCGACGAACATGTTGTCGGCGCCGGTGCGGGCGTGCTCACCGATCACGCTTCGGTGCTTGGCCACCCCGTCGTAGTTGACGAACACTGTGGCCGCCCCGATGTTGGTGTGTGCCCCGATCGAGGCGTCGCCCACGTAGGACAGGTGCGGCACCTTGGTGGCCGTCCCGATATCGCTGTTCTTGACCTCGACGTAGGTGCCGATGTGCACTTCGTCGGCCAGGACAGTGCCGGGGCGCAGGTAGGCGAACGGCCCCACCGTGACGCCGGCGCCGATCACTGCGCCGGTAGCGACCGTGTGGTCCAGTCTGGACCGAGCGCCGACGGTGGTGTCGGTGAGTGAGACCTGCGGGCCGATGGTGGCGCCCGCGGCCACCCGGGTCGATCCGTGCAGGGCGACCGACGGCAGCAGGGTGACGTCAGGTTCGAGCAGGACGTCGGCGTCGAGCCACGTCGTCGCGGGATCGACGACGGTGACGCCGGCGCGCATGTGCTGCAGCAGCAGCCGGTCGTTGTAGGCCCGGTGCGCGGCGGCGAGCTGCACCCGGTCGTTGACGCCGGCCGTCTCGGCCTGGTCCGCGGCTACGGCACCCACCACCCGACCGTCACCGGCCAGGATGGCCACGGCGTCGGGCAGGTACTGCTCGCCCTGCGCGTTGTCGGTCGTGAGCCGACCGACCGCATCGCGCAGCGCCGCGTGGTCGAAGGCATACACGAGCGAGGACACCTCGGCCACTGCGAGTTCGGCTGGGGAGGAGTCCTTGTGCTCGACGACGCGGGCCACCGTGCCATCGGCCGCGCGGATCACTCGGCCATAGCCCGTCGGGTCGTCGACGACGCTGGTGAGCAGCGTCGCGGCAGCACCCGAGTCGACGTGCGCCGCGACGACCGCGGCCAGCGTCTCGGGTGTCAGCAACGGTGAATCGCCGGGCAGCACGACCACCGTTCCGGTCACGTCGGCGGGAATGGCCTGCAGCGCGACCCCTACGGCGTGGCCGGTGCCGTGCTGCTGCTCCTGCACGACGGCGCGGGCCTGGGGAGCAATGTCGCCGAGATGGGCCGTGACCTCATCGCGGCTGTGCCCGACGACCACCAGCGTGTGCGTCGCGCTGAGCGGGGCCGCTGCGGCCAGGACATGCCCGAGCAGTGAGCGGCCGGCGAAACCATGCAGCACCTTCGCGCTCGCCGACTTCATCCGGGTGCCCTCACCTGCGGCGAGGACGACGACCGCGAGCGGTGACTCGGTCACAACGGCGACCCTTCGAATCGACGACGGCGGTGGCTGGGGGACTCGGACTCGAACCGAGACTGCACAGCACCAAAGGCTGGCGGGCTGCCGATTACCCCATCCCCCATCGACGGGGCCAGCCTACCGGCGTGTCGCACGACTCCCCTGGGGTCGCGCACCTTGGCACCTACGGTGACGTAAGTTACGCTTCCGTAACCAAGCAATCCGGAAGGCTCCTTGCATTCGAATACCCCCATGGACGCGCACCAATTCACGGCCGCGCGCAGGAGGAACCAGATGACACTGCTCGACGAGCGACCCACCGACGGCGCCAAGCCGATCTTCGAGGGCACCAAGAAGCGTGGCGAGCAGATCGTGCTCTACGCCATCGTGATCCTGCCGTTCCTCGCCTTCGCCGCCGCCATTCCGGTGGCCTGGGGCTGGGGGCTGGGCTGGACGGACGTGGCGCTGTTCCTGGCCTTCTACATCCCGTCCGGGCTGGGCATCACGGTCGGCTACCACCGGCTGTTCACGCAC
>JBDTXT010000482.1:0-2681 GCA_040006035.1 Pseudonocardiales bacterium
TTGCGGATCGGATTCGTGCTCAGGCGCAGTCGAAGACCGAGCCCTGCCCATGGAGTCGACGATCGCGTCTAGTACACGACACGGGCAAGCGCAGCTCGGGTCAGGGGGCCGTACGTGCCGGTCTGCGGGACGCCGTGATCCCGCTGGAAGCTCCTGACCGCATCACCTGTGATCGGCCCGAAGGTGCCGGTGACGACGTTCATGTAGCCGATCTGGCTTAGCGCCGCTTGGAGCTGACGGACCTGCTCGCCGCTGTCGCCGGCTGAGAGCACGGCCTGCGGCGCCGCTGCCACGGCCACGGTCGAGCGTCCGAGTGCCGCGGCCGTGAGCGGACCGTAGTACCCGGTCTGCGGGAGGCCCTTCGCCCGTTGGAACGCGATGACGGCGGTCTCCGTGCGCGGGCCGAAGATGCCAGCGCCACCGAGCAGATCCACCTCGCGCAGCACACCTACACGTACCAGAGCGCGCTGGAGCTCAAGGACCGCGGCACCGCTCGCACCCCGCTCGAGGCCGCCCACCGGCGCGGCGCGCGACGCGGTGAGGCCGCTGCCGCCGCACGCCTCGTGCACGAGGGCCATGTAATAGGTCCAGTTCCACGTTGGGCCAGGATCGGGGTGATCGGCGCCGGGGTGCTCCCCGTGCCCGATGATGTGCTGGCGGTCGATCGGGATGCCGTGCCGCCGCGCGATGTCGCAGACGAGCGCCGCCGAGGCGCGGTACTGCGCATCGGTGTGCCCGATTCCGAGTCGCGCATCGTACTCATGCTCGATCCCGATCGACGGCCGATTGAAGCCCCGCACATGCCAGGCGGTATCGGCTTCGCCGACCATCTGCGTGATCTCGCCGTCGCTCGAGCGGATGACGTAGTGCGCGCTCACACCTGCCGACCGCGTCTGGAACCACGAGATCGTTCCGTCGTACGCGCCGTCGGTCTCGTGGATGACGATCGAGCGGACCCTCTCGCCTTCACGGCCCGACGTGTAGTTCGTCGCCGCCGCGGGGACCCACCGTATCGGCGGTGCAGCGGACGGCGCGGCCCCCTGCGGTTCGACCGGCGCCGTCCCCGGCGGCGCGAGCCCCGCCACGACGCGGGCCCCGTCCGCGGTTGCGCCCGTGAGCCCTACGAGCAGCATCGAGACACCGATCGCCAGAAGCGGTCGCTGCATGCGCTGAGGCTAAACCCGTGGATACGCGATCCACACCGGCCAAACGTCCGCACGGATGGTCGTCGTTCCTGCTGTCACGCCGCGGCCAGCCCAGTTCCGCCGCGAGCGCCGACTGCGATCGCCTCGAGTGTTCGATATTCCGGCGTGGACCCCGGTCGGGACCGCAGTCTTTTGCCTCCGGTGCGCGTGACGGTGATCAACGGCGGGCCTCATGAGTCCGCGCCATCATGCTCACCTAGTCTGGCGCGATGCGGGTCTTCGTCGCCGATACCGCCGGCAATCGTTCGTCGGGACCAGCGAATGGCTGAGCTGCCATCCGGGACGGTGACCTTCCTCTTCACGGACATCGATGGCTCAACGAGGCTGCTTCACGAGCTGGGGGCGGAGCGGTACGCCGAGGCGCTTGCCGAGCACCGGCGGGTGCTGCGAAAGGCGTTCGCGCATCACGGCGGCGTCGAAGTGGATACGCAGGGCGACGCGTTCTTCGTCGCGTTTCCGACCGCGTCTGGCGCGCTCGCGGCAGCGACTGACGCGTCTGCTGCGCTCGTGAGCGGCCCCATTCACGTGCGGATCGGCGTACACACGGGCGAGCCCCTCCTGACGGACGAGGGCTACGTGGGTCACGACGTGCACAAGGCGGCCCGGATCGCAGCCACGGGCCACGGTGGCCAGGTGGTCGTCTCGGACGCAACGCGGCTGGCAGCAGGGGTGGACCTCCGACCTCTCGGCGCGCACCGGCTGAAGGACTTCGCGACGCCAGAGCAGCTCTGGCAAGCCGGCGACGGCAGGTTTCCGCCGCTCAAGAGCCTCAATCAGACGAACCTTCCGGTCCAGCCGTCACCGCTCGTCGGGCGCAAGCGGGAGCTGGAGCAAGGCGGACGACTGCTGCGTGAGCATCGGCTCGTGACGTTGGTCGGCGCCGGCGGCTCTGGCAAGACGAGGCTCTCGCTCCAGCTCGCCAGCGAAGCAGTGGAGGCGTACCCGCAAGGGGTGTGGTGGGTGCCGCTGCAGGGGCTGCGCGATCCCGAGCTCGTCGAATCGACGGTCGCGAGCGTGCTCGGCGCGAAGGCGGAGCTGATCGACCATCTCGCGGGCAAGCGGTTGTTGCTGCTGCTCGACAATTTCGAGCACCTGATCGGCGCGGCGCACGTGGTAGCGGCGATCCTCGCCAGAACGGAGCACGTGCACCTTCTCGTGACGAGCCGTGAGCCGCTCCGGATCGCGGGCGAGTCGGTGCAGACGGTCGAGCCACTCCCGAACGATGACGCGGTCACGCTGTTCCTCGCGCGCGCAGCACAGGTCGAGCCGCTCGCGGCCGTCGAAGAGATCTGTCGGCGGCTCGACGGGCTGCCGCTCGCCATCGAGCTCGCTGCGGCACGCACGGCACTGCTCGCACCTGACCAGCTGCTCGCCCGTCTCGATCAACGCCTGTCGGTGCTCACCGGCGGCCGGCGCGACGCGCCGGACCGCCAGCGGACACTCCGCGCGACCATCGAATGGAGCCATGACCTGCTC
>JBDTXT010000483.1:0-2681 GCA_040006035.1 Pseudonocardiales bacterium
GGCGAGAACCCGGACGAGGCCAAGGAGCGCCCGATCGACGAGGTGGAGTCCTACCTGCAGTGAGCGCAGCGGCTAACTGGTGACGTCCTTGCCGCTGAAGCGGGCCCAGGCGAGGGACAGGAAGATCACCATGTAGGCACTGCTGACGAGTAGGCCGTGACCGATCGCGCCGGTCGACATCGGGTCCCGCAACAGATCCACCCATTGCAGCCAGTAGTGCGTCGGCAGCCAGGGATGCAGCGAGTGCAGTTGCGGCACGGCATCGAGCACCTCGCTGATGATGGTCAGCGTCAACGTTGCCGCCATCGCCGCCACCGGCACCTCGGTCATGGTCGAGACGAACAGCCCGAGCGCGCCGACCATCGCCAGCGAGAGGGTGACGTAGCCGGCCACCAGCAGCAGCCGATACATGCCCGCCGCGTAGGACACCGTGCGGCCGGAGAGCAATGTCAATTCGCCAGACGGGAACAGGATCGCGCCGACCATCACGCCGCAGGCTGCAACGACCGCGACACTGACCGCGCACCAGGCGAGGATGCCGCCGAACTTCACGGCCAGCAGCCGGGTGCGCCCGACGGGCACGGTGAGCAGGTAACGCAGCGTGCCCGTGTTCGCCTCGCCCGAGATCGCGTCGCCCGCGACGACCGCCACACCGAGGGGCAGGAACAGCGGCATGACCACCAGGAATGCGGCCAGTGCGGCGAACAGGCCGTTGTCGGTGATGCCGCCGAAAATCGAATCCCCGCGCTCGCGGTGATCGCCGATCTTGACCGCGACCGCGATGAGGATCGGGACGGCGCCAAGCACGACGAGGATCGCCTGGTTGCGGCGCCGCCGGAAGACCATGAAGGTCTCCGAGCGCAGGAATCTGGCTTGGCCCCGCACCGAGTGTTGGCGGGGAGTGTCGGCCCGCGCAGGGGCCACGCTGCCGGGCGGCGCGTCGAGGTCAGCCCGAGACATCGAAGCCCGCCCCGGTTAGTTCGACAAAGACGTCCTCGAGGTTCGGCCGCTCGACTGCGAAGCCGCGCACGCCGACCCCGGCCGCGACCAGTGCGGCCACCACCTGTTCAGGCACCGCCGTGCCCAGCACCGCGGTGGCTGCGTCGTCGTCGCTCGCCACCTCGGCCAGCCCCAGCTCACCCAGCACCCGCGCTGCCTCGGGCGGGACGCCCGTCAGCACCCGGACCCGCACCCGTTGCTGGGCGGCCAGGTCAGCCAGCGCACCCTGCCACACCATCCGCCCGACGCTCATCACTCCGAGGTGGCTGCACACCTGCTCCACCTCACTGAGCAGGTGCGACGAGACGAACACGGTGACGCCGTCGCGGCCCAGCTGGGTGATGAGGTGGCGCACCTCGCGGGTGCCCTGCGGGTCGAGCCCGTTCGTCGGCTCGTCGAGGACGAGCAGGTCTCGCGGCTGCAGCAGGGCAGCGGCAATGCCCAAGCGTTGGCGCATCCCCAGCGAGTAGTTGCGGTACTTCTTGCCCGCCGCGGCGCTGAGCCCGACGCGCTCGAGCGCCTCGCCGATTCGAGCCCGCGCCGTCCGCGCCGCGGCGTGACGATCGGCCGCGTCGAGCCGGACCAGGTTGGCTCGCCCGGACAGGTACGGATGGAACGCCGGACCCTCGACCAGGGACCCGACGCGCGGCATCACCTCAGCGGCCGACACCGCAAAATCCCGGCCCAGCAGGGCATGCCTTCCCGCGGTCGGGAAAACCAAGCCGAGCAGGATTCGGATGGTCGTGGTCTTGCCCGAGCCATTGGGACCGAGGAAGCCGTAGACCGATCCCGCCGGGACGTTCAGGTCGATCGCATCGACGACGACCTGCTTGCCGAAGCGCTTCGTCAGGCCGGCCGACGAGATTGCCGTGGTCACTTGTGGCTGGTGGCCGCCGCGTACAGCGCCGACGCGTCGACCGCACCGGCGAACACACGTCCGTCGTCGGTGACGAGCGCTGACAACAGCGCCGTATTGAGCAGTCGGCCGTGGCCCCACGAGCCGCTCACTGCCTTCAGCTGACTCAGCAGCGCTCCGCCCGCTTTGGCGATCTGCGCCGGGGTGGTGCGATACTCCGCGATCGTCGTCCAGCCGGAGCCGATGATCGTCGCAGCTTCGGGCGAGGCCTCAGGAACCTGTTTCGCTGGGTGCTCGGAGGCGGGACCCTGCGGCTTGAGCGCGCCGTGCTGGTGGACGCTAGCGCCGGGCGGCGGCGTGAAGGTGAAGTTGCTGGCCGCGGGCCTTCTGAACGTCACGTCGGAGAACGAGACGTCGATGGCCGGTGCCGTGCTACCGCGAGCGAACACCTGCACGCCGATCGGCAGCTTCGTCGAGCCGTCGACGGCGATGCGGACGCTGCCGATCAGCGTCGTGGCGTCGCGCGGGGTGAGGACCAGTTCGTAGGCCGCCCGGTGCGCCACCCGGCGGTTAGCCGTGACGGTGACCTCGGTGGTGGGCGTGATGGCCTTGATCAGCCGATCCGCGAGCTGCTGCGGGGTCAGGTCGGGGTTCGTCGTCGGGGCCGTTGGCCCGCTCGGCACCGTCAACGGGCCGTGGTGTCCGGCGGGCAGCAGAGTATGGGTGGCGACGTGACCGTCGCTGTCCCACTGCCACAGGTCGCGGCCGCTATGGAACACATCGGTTTCGTTCGTGGTGCCCAGCAGTGCCAGCCGCTGACGTTCGG
>JBDTXT010000484.1:0-2679 GCA_040006035.1 Pseudonocardiales bacterium
GGCAAGGTGGATAGCACGAATGTTCTATGCTCCGATTGAGCGGTTGGGAAATCGTTGGCGATGTCAAGAAAACCCATTGACATGTTGAACGAGGTTCGCTAGCTTGGACGACGAAGGAACTGGGGAGTTTCCTTCCTGGTATTCGTACGTACTCTGGCTTCCAGAGGAGGGAGTTCGTTACGTGGTCGGTCCACGGCGTGCGACAGCAAGCGCCCAGGGCGACGAGTCGCCTGAGGACGTGTCGTCGGGTCTTGGGCCCACTCGCGAAAAGGTCGGCATCTGGATGCCGCGTGGCCTTCGCCAGCGCCTGCGCATCCATGCCGCGGTGCTCGATCGCGAGATCTCAATGATCATCACCGAGGCGGTCACCGAGTACCTCGACCGCCACGACACCCAGCGCGCCGCCGAGGGCCTGCCACCGATCCCGTTGCGGTAGCCGCGCCCGTTCGGGTGCCCCCACCCAGAAGGGTCTGACCCCAACCTATGGTTCGATCGATCACTCCGCCGCCTTCAATCAGCCGGCCGCTGAGTTGGGTGGCTCCATTCCCTACTCTCGCCTTGCCGTCGCCTCAGTCGACGGTGCACTGATCGAGAAGGCTGGGTTGCCATGGCCCTCGCCTCAGCGCGTGCTCGCGCGTTTCCCAGAACCCTCGCGGCGCCCCGGCTGAACCTGCGTCTGGCCGTCGGGTTACTGGTGCTCGGCGCCGCCATCCTCGGACTGGTGGTCGTGTACCGCGCCGCACAACCGCGAACGGTCGAGGTGCTGCGCGCCGCTCACGACCTCTCCCCCGGCCAGGTGCTCAGGGTTGAAGATCTGCAGGTTGTCGCCGCAGCCCTTCCGGATGAAATCGCGGCCAGGCTGGTCGCGGCTGGCGAACGCGGAGGGCTGATCGGCCGCCGCCTCGACCATCCGCTGAATGCCGGCGACCTGGTCACCCGCCGTCAGGTCGAACCCGCCACCCGCCAGCTCGGCGCTGGCGAACGCCTGTACGCGTTGCCAATCGCCACCGATACGGCCACCGGTCTGCACCTGCAGCCCAGCGACCAGGTGGAAATTGTGGTGACGACCAACAAGACGCGCCCGGAACTGGCCCAGACGCAGGTGGTGTTGCCGACCGTCACGATCTTTTCCATCGGCTCCTCGGACAGTGGTGTCGGGTTCGCCGTAGCCAGCACCTCGGATCGGGGTGGATCGGGCAGCAGCAGACTGACCACCGTGGTGCTGCGTACGGATGACGCCGGCTACCAGGCGCTGGCCAGAGCACGGCAGGTCGGCGACCTGGACGTGGCCCTCGTCGGCGCACCGGAGACTCCCCGGTGATGCTGCCCGCGCACCGCCTGGCTCTTGCCGTCGGCGAGCCGCACGAAGCGCGGCTGCTGGCGCTACTGGAGGATCCAGCGATCCAGGTCGCCGGTCGCGGGTGCAGCGTTGCGACGTTCTGCTCGACGATCCGTGAAGTTCGCGAGGCCCTCGGCCGCACCGAATCGGTCGACGTGGTGGTGATGAGCAGCACCCTGCAAGCGGTGCCGCCGGCAATGCTGCGCGAGCTGGTCCAGATCGGCCGGCCACTGGTGCTGTTGGTGCCCGATGCCGGGGCACCACACTGGGCAGACGTCGCTGTCCCAGTCATCGGGCTGGATGCCGATGCCGCCTCGCTGACCGCAGCGCTAGGAGATGCCTTGCTCGGGCAGCGTTCTGCCCGCACTCGAAGTAACCCCACGTCTTCGAAACGCGGCCGCCCTGCACGCGCTCAGACTCCGCCGCAACAGCCAACTCCCCCCACTGCGCGAGGAGAGGTGATCACCGTCTCGAGCGCAGAGACGCCAGACGGTCGAACGTCCGCGGTGGCGGTGCCGCTGGCCTACGCGCTCAGTTACGCGGCCCCGACTGTCCTGATGGACGTCAATTCGCGTGGCAGCGGAGTCGAGTTCCACCTGGAACAGATCGACCCCGCGCGTGGGTTGCCGGAGCTGGGCCGTCGGATGCACCCGAGCGGCGACGACTGGCGGCCGGCACTGGAAAGCGACGCTGCCTGGAGCGCGGCGCTCGAAGCCGAGCTGCAACCTATGGGCGCCACCGGTCAGGGCTGGGTCGCCTGCGGCATCACCACGCCAATCTTCGGCCAGTACATGAGTGCCGAACTGCTCGAGCGAGCGATCGCCACGCTGCGCACCACGCGCCGCTTTATCGTGCTCGATGGCTCGGGATCCGGCTGGGCGCCGGTGGATCCCGCTCTCGATCGGGCCGCCCTCCAGCAGGCTGACCGAGTGCTGGTCGTCCTGCGTCCGGACGAGCAGGGCATCGAGCGCACCCGGCGCGTGCTCGGCGACCCGGCCAGTCGCGCGTACCGCGATCGCATCGGCCTTGTCCTCAACCAGGTCGGGCTGCCCGGTACGGACGAGGCGGTCGGCTGGATCGAGTACGAACTCGGGGCGCCGGTGGTCGCCAGTTTGCCGTTCGATCCCGGCCACCTCGCGGCCGCGCGCGCGCAGCACCGGCCCGTCCTGCTCGAACCGGGTGCGCGACTGTCGGAGCCGCTCCTGGCACTCGCGTCGCGTCTCGCCGGTGGCGGTCCGATCCGCCTGCCCGTCAGCCCAAAGCCGACCGCAGTCTCGCCCTGGTGGCGGCGACTGCCGCTTGGCGCAACCGCCGCGTTCCGCTGATCGAAGGACGAAGCA
>JBDTXT010000485.1:0-2656 GCA_040006035.1 Pseudonocardiales bacterium
CGCGCGCATCGCCGGCCACCAATACGACCGCACACAGGGGGCCGACGCACGGCACCTCAGGCTGAAAAAGGTTTGACCCAGAACGGTTTGGCTCCTAACCTTATTGCTTGTGAACAATCATGTGACACCCGAGGCGATCCGGATGGCTGACGTGGCGGCCATGCCCGTCGGGCGGCTGCTCGGCATCGCCGGCCGGTTGTCTTCGATGGCCTTCTCCAAGGTCCTCGAGAGCCAGGGGCTGAGCCATACCGGCTGGATCGTGCTCTCGAAGCTCGACCAGGAGGACGACCTGACGCAGGGAGACGTCGCTGCTCGCTGCTTCGTCACTCCACCGACCTTGACCGCGGTCGTCGACGCGCTCGAAGCGACGGGAGCGCTGACTCGCAGCCGCGACCGCGAGGACCGGCGCGTCGTACGTCTGAAGATCACAGACTCCGGACGGGATCTGCTGCATGACACCCGCAGCATGATCGACGACGACATGGCACCGATCTTCGCCGGGCTCAGGCCCGCGGACGAGGCCGTCGTACGCCGCTTCCTCACCAATGTCATCCAGCGGCTCACCTCGCCTGACACCGCAATCGAAAGGACGCAATGACGATCACCCTCGACGTCGACGCCCCGATCCGAGCCGTCGGCCTGCGCAAGATCTACACCAGTGCAGGCCGCGAGATAAGAGCGGTCGACGGCATCGACCTCGAACTTCGCAAAGGCGAATTCTTCGGCCTGCTCGGACCGAACGGCGCCGGCAAGTCGACCACGATCGGCATGCTCACGACGCGGGTCATCCCGACCGAGGGGCGCGCGTTCATTGCCGGGATCGACGTCATGCGCGACCCCGCGCGGGCCAAACGCTACATAGGCGTGGTGACGCAAACGAACACCCTGGACCGCTCGCTGACAGTGCGCGAAAACCTGGAGTTCCACGGCAGGTATTTCGGGATGCGCAGCCACGAGGCCGGCATCCGGGCTGCGGAGATGCTCGAACAGTTCCGGCTCACGGATCGCGCCGCTGCGATGCCGTCGGAACTCTCCGGCGGCATGGCCCAGCGCTTGATGCTGGCCCGCGCGTTGGTCCACCGGCCCGAGATCGTGTTCCTCGACGAACCCACCTCGGGCCTCGACCCGCAGACGCGGCTGGCGCTCTGGGAGATCCTGCGCGAACTGCACGCCGCTGGGCAGACGATCCTGCTGACTACTCACTACATGGAAGAAGCCGACGCGCTCTGCGAACGCCTCGCCATCATCGACCACGGCAAGGTGCTCGCGGAGGGGACGCCGGCCGAACTCAAGAGCAGCCTGGGCGCCGCGACCGTCGTCAACGTCACGTTCGCCGAGGACCCAGCCCCTCTCTTGCAGCAGGTCGGTGGGCTGCCATCGGTAGCCCGGGTCGAGCAGTCGGCCCGGACCCTGCACATCTTCGCCGACGGCGTCCAGGGCCAACTCGCGGGCGTCATCGCACTCGCCGCCGAGCACGACCTGCACGTCACCGACGCATCCTCACAGCCGCCGTCGCTCGAGGCGGTCTTCCTCTCGCTCACCGGACGGGACCTGCGCGAATGACCACCACAACGACAACGAAAACATCACCGGCACGTCGTACGCCGCCGGTTTCCCATGGACTGATACAGCCGATCGCCGCCTTGCTCTGGCGGGACGTGCGCGTCCTGCGCCGCGGCTTCCGGCAATTCGTGATCCGCACGATCATGCAGCCGCTGCTCTTCTGCTTCGTGTTCTCCTACGTCTTTCCGAAGATCGGCCAGGGCATCGGAGCCGGCGGTGGGTCCGGCCCCAACTTCGCGACACTGCTGGTGCCGGGCCTGATCGCTGTCGCGATCATCTTCCAGGGTGTGCAATCAGTGGCGATCCCGCTCACGCAGGAGTTCGGCTACACCAAGGAGATCGAGGACCGGGTGCTCGCGCCGCTGCCGATCTGGGCGGTAGGCGTCGGCAAGATCATCGCGGGCGCGTTGCAGGCGGTCGTCGCAGCGGCAGTGGTGTTTCCGATCGTCTACTTCGTGCACGCCAAGGGCCAGGCGCCGACGGTGCACATCAGCAACTGGCCGCTCTTCATCGTCGTGCTGCTCCTGGCCTCGGTGCTCAGCGCTTCGTTCGGTCTGCTGATCGGGACGTCGTTCAAGCCGCAGCAGGTGCCACTCATCTTCTCGATCCTGGTGCTGCCGATGACCCTGCTCGGTTGTATCTACTACCCGTGGGCCAAACTGGCGCCGATCGGGTGGCTGAAGTTCGCCGTGCTGATCAACCCGCTGGTTTACATGAGCGAGGGCATGCGCGCTTCTCTGACGCCCGACGTACCCCACATGAACGTCGCTGTGATTCTGCTCGTGATGCTGGCCGTCACCGGCGCGTTCGCCCTGGCCTCGCTGCGGAAGTTCCGCGACCGCGTGGTCGGGTGATGCGCCCAGCTAGCCGACGCCGCCCGGCTTGGCGACCATGAGGTAGACGATCGTCAGCAGGATCAGCAGGTTGATGCCGCCGAGCATGCTGAGGCTGCTCGCCTCGGCGTCTGCCGGGTGGCCGTCGTTGAGTTTTTCGATGGCGGATCCCAATGTCCGGGCGATGGGGACGGCGCCGATGACCGCCGCGACGATGAAGAGGGTCATCGAGGCACCGATCCAGGTGTGACTGAAATCCC
>JBDTXT010000486.1:0-2653 GCA_040006035.1 Pseudonocardiales bacterium
GTGAACCGTACGAAGTGGACACTGGCAGCGACACTCCCTAAACGGACGGTTATTCATAGCCCGATCGGACTATCCCCGCCCCACCCAGTCGTCCAAAGGAGCTAACACTCAGTAACTTTGTCAATCAATGTGTGCGCTTCGGGCCCTGCGCTTACCATCGGCACGCCCCGAGAACAGCTAAAGGGATGAATCCCGAACACGTCCCGCACGGGCGAGGCGGCATACCCCCTGCGCCCGTCGTACGCTGTGGGCCGTGAGGAATGACAACGAACCGTCCAAGCTAGCCGCGGGCGGCACCCTGCTTCTGGTCGCCGCACTGCTCGGAATCGTCTCCGCGTTCCTGATCTTCCCGGCGTTCGGCGGTGCTGGCCTGGCAGCCAAGGCTGCGGCCGCGACTTTCGACAGCCTCCCGACCGACCTCAAGACGCCACCGCTGCCCCAGCGTTCGACGCTGCAGACCTACGACGGCAAGTACCTCGCGTCGTTCTACTCGGAGAACCGGATCACGGTCACCCTCCGCGAGGTCCCCAAGATCACGCAGCAGGCCGTCATCGCCATCGAGGACAGCCGCTTCTACGAGCACCGCGGCGTCGACACCCGCGGGATCCTGCGGGCCTTCGTCCGCAACTCGCAGGCCGGCGGTGATGTGCAGGGCGCATCGACGCTGACCCAGCAGTACGTCAAGCGGGTCCTGCTCGAGCAGGCAGTCCAGGCAGGCGACAAGGTCGCGGCCGCGGCAGCGATCGACAAGAACAAGGGCCGCAAACTGCGCGAGATCCGCTATGCCCTGGCTCTCGAGGACAAGTTGAGCAAGGACGAGATCCTCGAGCGCTACCTCAACATCGCCTACTTCGGCGCCGGTGCATACGGCATCGGTGCCGCGGCCTACGTGTACTTCCACAAGTCCGTCAACCAGCTCACCCTCGCCGAGTCGGCCCTGCTCGCGGGCCTGCTGCAGAGCCCCAGCCACTACGACCCCTTCGTTGGCAAGGGCGAGGCTGCCGTCCAGCGGCGCAATATCGTCCTGCTCCGGATGGCGCAGTTGAAAGTGATCCCCGAGGCCGACGCCGAGAAGGCCGCGGGTGAGGCGTTGGCGCTCAAGCGCAGCACGGTGCCCAACGGCTGCGCCAAGTCGGCGTACGGCATCTTCTGCGACTACGTGCGCCGCTTCCTCCTCGACGACCCGGCGATGGGTCCGACCAAGGAGGCCCGCGAGGCCCGGCTGTTCAAGGGCGGCCTGGTCATCAAGACGACACTGGACCTGAGACTTCAGGCGCTGGCAGACGCCGCTGCGCGGCAGACCTTCAAGCCGACCGACCGCTACGTCGGCGGCCTGATCGTGGTCAAGCCAGGCACCGGCGAGGTCAAGGCGATCGGCGAGTCCCGCACGTTCAACCTCGACCAGAACCCGTACATGACGCACCGGCAGTTCCAGACCGGGTCGACCGCCAAAGCCTTCGTCGCCGTCGCAGCACTGCAGAAGGGCTTGCCGCTGACGACGGTGATCAACTCGCCGCACGACTACACATCGCACATCCTTTACAACGGGTCCCCGGGCAATCCGTACTCACTGTCCAACGACGCTCCCGGCATGCACGGCGACTACGACATGCGTTCCGGTATGGCCGCGTCGGTCAACACCTACTTCGTGCAACTCGCCGAGAAGGCCGGCATCGACAACTCGGTGCGGGCCGCACTGGCGATGGGCGTGTCCAACCCGGTCGTTGACCAGGCCTCCGGTCGGAAGGAGTTCGACAGCTACATCGCCGATCCCAGGGGACACGGCGCATTCACGCTGGGCGCTGCGGGGATCACCCCGCTGGACATGGCCAACGCGTACGCGACACTCGCGGCGCATGGGCTGCACTGCACCGTCAGCCCGATCGAGTCGGTGACCGACCGAAGCGGCAAGCAGATCGCCAACATCGGCAAGCACGACTGCAAGCGGACGATCGACGCTGGCGTCGCCGACGCGGCCACCGAAGCGCTGAGCTGGGTCGTCAACCCCAAGGGACACGTCACCAACGGCAACACCGGTGGCCGCGCGAACATCGGTCGGCAGCCCGTTGCGGGCAAGACGGGAACCACGCAGGAGATCAAGGAAGCGTGGTTCGTCGGCTACTCCCCTCAGCTGGCGGTCGCCTCGGTCGTCTTCGACCCCAAGCACGAGAAAACCCTGCCGAACGGTGATGGTTCCAACCGGCTCGCCACGACGGCGTTCGCGCGGTTCATGAAGCCCGCCCTCGCTGACAGCCCGATCGTGCGCTTCACGCCGCCGCCGTCGAGGTTCATCCAGGAGAAGTTGGTCGACGTGCCCTACGTGACCAACATGTCGTACTCGGAGGCGAGGGCCAGGCTGACGGCGGCGGGCTTCGAGGTCCAGGTCGCCAGGCCGGCGGTCAATGCCTTCCCGGTGCCGTACGGCTACGTCGCTTCCCAGTCCCCGAGCGGCAAGGCCGTTGCCGGGTCGACGATCACGCTCTACATCAGCAACGGGCAACCGCCGGGGACGACGCCACCGCCGGGACCTAGACCCTGCAAGCCGACAAGACCCGGCTGCCCTCCCCCGCCACCGCGCTAGGCAGGGCTGAGCTGGCGGCGCACCTCAGGGGCGACCCGTGCGCCGTCAGCCCGCCCGGCGACCTCCGCCTGG
>JBDTXT010000487.1:0-2651 GCA_040006035.1 Pseudonocardiales bacterium
CCGCCCGGCAGGCCGATGCCGCCCTGGATGATGAAGAACAACGGGATCACCATCGACAGCACCGGGTGGGCGTACTTGAGCGGGTTGAGGGTCAGATAGCCGGCCGCCTCGACGCTGCGGTCACCGGCGCGATACGCCGCGTAAGCGTGACCGAACTCGTGCAGGCACAACGACACGACCCACCCGGCGACGACCATCAGGAACACACCGAAGTCGGCCAGCCGCGACTGTGGTGTGTTGTCACGCCAGGCCAGCACCCCGCCGAGGACGGACAGCGCGACAAAGGCGAGGAAGATCGGGCTCGGCCGCACCGCACTGCGACGCCGCTTGCTCAAGTCATAGACGGGCACCGCCTGCACGGTACGGGACCCGCCGCCCTGGCGTGTCTACGTGATCCGCGGTGGCAGCAGCCGTAACGTGTCGAACGACCGTTCGATGAGATGAGGTAGCCGACCGTGCGCGTGTTGGGGGTCGATCCGGGCCTGACCCGTTGCGGTGTGGGCGTCGTCGACGGCCAGCCCGGCCGCACTCTCACCCTGATCTATGTCGATGTCGTGCGCACGCCGCCGGACGCGCCGACGGGTGAGCGGCTGCTCATTCTCGCCGACGCCTTCGCCGACGCGATCAGGCGGTTCTCGCCGGACGCCGTCGCCGTCGAGCGGGTCTTCAGCCAGCACAACGTCCGCACCGTCATGGGCACCGCCCAGGTGGCCGGGCTGGCGATGCTGGCGGCCACCCGAGCCGGGCTGCCCGTTGCCCTGCACACGCCCAGCGAGGTGAAGGCCGCGGTCACGGGGTCAGGTGTCGCGGGCAAGGCTCAGGTCGGCGCGATGGTCGCCCGGCTGCTCAAGCTGGCCGACACACCGCGGCCAGCCGACGCCGCCGACGCCCTGGCACTGGCCATCTGCCATGTCTGGCGCGGAGCGGCGCAAACCCGGCTGGCCGCTGCCGCCGCCGCTCAACGAGGATGAGGAAATGACCGAGCAGCTCGAGCATCGGGATGACCCCGAGACTCTGCGGGAGGTCTACGCCGATCCAGCCGCGGTGCGGGCGCATGTCGAACAGTTGCGCGCCGAGGTCCGCGATGCGCCGGACGAGATCGCCGAGTTCCAGGCCCGGGGCGATCTCGTCGGCCTGCTGCGCGGGATCGGCAACCTCGACGACGCCCTGGCCGAGGGGCGGCGGGCCGTCGATCGGACTGAAATCGCCGGCACCGCCCCGCAACAACACCTGGCCCGGCTGCGCCTGGCCCGCGTCCATCAGTGGCGGGGTGAGTTCGTCGAGTCGAACATCGCCTTCACCGAACTGCTCAACGCCGCCGGCCAGTTCGGGCCGGTGATCGAGGCGTTCACCCGCCAGCACGCGGGCCAGAACGACTTCGATCAAGGGCACTTCGCCGACGCACTCGGCCACTTCACGCGGGCGCTCGCGATTCGTCGCGAGTTCGAGCTGCCCGAGGATCAGATCGCCTCCTCGCAACTCGCCCTGGCCGCCGCACAGCGACGGCTGGAGGCCGAGAAATGATCGCCAGTGTGCGAGGGACCGTGGCCGCCGTCGGACCCGACGGTGCTGTGGTCGAGGTCGGGGGAGTGGGGCTGGCGGTGTCCTGCTCGCCGGGCACCCTGGCCCGGCTGCGCGTCGGCGAGACCGCGCGGCTGGCCACCAGCCTGGTCGTGCGCGAGGACTCACTGACGCTTTACGGCTTCGCCGACGATGACGAGCGCTCGCTGTTCGAACTGCTGCAGACGGCGAACGGAGTCGGGCCCAAGCTGGCCCAGACCATGCTCGCCGTCTATCCGCCGCGTGAGCTGAGGCGAGCGATCGCCACCAGCGACCTGGCCGCGCTGACCAAGGTGCCCGGCATCGGCCGCAAGGGTGCCGAGCGCATCGCTCTGGAACTGCGCGACCGCATCGGCTCGATCGACGGCGACGACGGCCGCACCGACCTGGGCGGCCTGACCGCCGTCGCACCCTGGCGCGATCAGCTCGCGCACGCTCTGGCCGGGCTCGGCTTCTCCGGCAAGGAGGCCCTCGATGCGATCGACGTCGTCGCGGCCGAGCAACCCGAAGGTGAACCCCCGGACGTCTCGGCCCTGCTGCGCCGCAGCATCCAACTGCTAGGACGCACCAGGTGAATGCGGATCAGTTCCTGTCCTCCCCGCTGCGGATCGGTTCAGGGGTGCCAAACCGGCTACCAGCGGGGGAAAGTGCCGCCTACCGATCGACTCTTCCCCGCGGAGCGACGCAGTGACGGGGCCCGAGGAGGATCTCGTCAGTCCGCTCCCGGTGCCCGAGGAGCGGGAGGTCGAGGCGAGCCTGCGGCCCAAGCGACTGACCGAGTTCGTCGGCCAGCCCAAGGTCCGCGAGCAGTTGCAGCTGGTGCTCGAGAGTGCGATGCGGCGCAATCGGCCACCCGATCACGTCCTGCTGTCCGGCCCGCCCGGGCTGGGCAAGACAAGCCTGGCGATGATCATCGCCGCCGAGCTGGGCGCGCCGATCCGGGTGACGAGCGGGCCGGCCATCGAGCGGGCCGGTGACCTGGCCGCGCTGCTCACCAGCCTGGGCGAGGGCGAGGTGCTCTTCATCGACGAGATCCATCGCATCGCCAGGCCGGCCGAAGAACTGCTCTACATGGCGATGGAGGACTTCCG
>JBDTXT010000488.1:0-2647 GCA_040006035.1 Pseudonocardiales bacterium
CCTCGATCAACCTGCCCTACATCACGCAGGACGCCGAGAAGAACCCGCTGTTCCTGGACGAGTCGCTCTCTCGCGCCGAGTTCCAGAAGATCACCCTGGACCTGCTCGAGCGCACCCGCGCACCGTTCCAGAACGTCATCAAGGACGCCGGCATCAAGCTCAGCGAGATCGAGCACGTGGTCATGGTCGGTGGCTCGACCCGGATGCCTGCCGTCACCGACCTGGTTAAGGAGATGACCGGCGGCAAGGAGCCCAACAAGGGCGTCAACCCCGACGAGGTCGTCGCCGTCGGCGCCGCCCTGCAAGCCGGCGTGCTCAAGGGCGAGGTCAAGGACGTCCTGCTGCTCGACGTCACCCCGCTGAGTCTCGGCATCGAGACCAAGGGCGGCATCATGACCAAGCTCATCGAGCGCAACACCACGATCCCGACGAAGCGCTCGGAGATCTTCACGACCGCGGACGCGAACCAGTCCAGCGTGCAGATCCAGGTTTACCAAGGCGAGCGCGACATCGCGTCCTACAACAAGAAGCTCGGCATGTTCGAGCTGACCGGGCTGCCGCCCGCGCCGCAGGGCGTGCCGCAGATCGAGGTCACCTTCGACATCGATGCCAACGGCATCGTGCACGTCACGGCGAAGGACCTGGCCACCAACAAGGAACAGGGCATGACGATCACCGGTGGCTCGGGCCTGAGCAAGGACGAGGTCGACCGGATGATGAAGGACGCCGAAGCCCACGCCGAGGAGGACAAGAAGCGCCGCGAGGAGGCCGAGATCCGCAACTCGGCCGAGGGCCAGCAGTTCGCGACCGAGAAGTTCCTCACCGAGAACGGCGACAAGCTCCCGGCCGACAAGCGGACCGAGCTCGAAGCCGCGCTCGAGGAGCTGAAGAAGTCCCTCGAGGGCAACGACTACGAGGCGATCAAGGCCGCTCAGGAGAAGGTGTCGGCGGTTGCCTCCGAGGCCGGCGGTGCCATGTACGCGGCCGCCTCCGCCGAGCAGGGCGCCGACGGCGCCGAGGCGGCCGGAGCCCCCGAGGGCGAGGCCCAGTCCGCTGACGACGGCGTCGTCGACGCCGAGGTCGTGGATGAGGGCGACGACGACAGCGGGCCGGCCGAGGCTGCCAAGTGACCGAGCCCGACCGTCCGGGCTCGAATCCGGAGGAGCCGGAGCGGGTCGTGATCCGCGACAAGCGGAGGATCGACCCGCTCACCGGCGCCGCCCGGAACGTCGAACCGGCCGCCGATCCCGATCCGGCTGCGGTGCCCGTCCCGAACGCCGAGTCAGCCGAGGTTGCTGCCCTGCGGGCGGCGGTGGCCGAGCGCACCGCCGATCTGCAGCGCGTCCAGGCCGAGTACGCCAACTACCGCAAGCGGGCCGACCGTGACCGGCTGGCCGCGACCGATGTCGCGATCAGCCGGGTGCTGGCCGAACTGCTGCCGGTGCTCGACGACATCGATCGAGCCCGGTCGCACGACGATCTCACCGGCGCACTCAAGGCGGTGGCCGACCACCTCGACAACATCTTCGGCCAGCTCGGCTTGCGGTCCTTCGGCGAGGTGGGCGACCCGTTCGATCCAGCTATCCACGAGGCCGTGCTGCACACCGAGTCCGACGAGGTCAGCGCGCCGACGGCCACGATCGTCATGCGCCGCGGTTACCAGCACGGTGATCGGCTACTGCGGGCAGCCATGGTGGGGGTCACCGAGCCCGCAACCGCGGCCACCGACCCGGCACCGGCACCGGCGCCAGCTGCCGAGGCAACAGGCGACGACCCAGCTGAGCCGGTAGCCGACGGCGACGCATCGGCCCCTGACTGCCGCGAAGACTGAGGAGGTGTCGTCGAGCGATGAGTACCAAGGACAACATCGAGAAGGACTACTACAAGGCGCTCGGCATCACCAAGGACGCCGCGCCGAACGAGATCAAGAAGGCGTACCGCAAGCTCGCGCGTGAGCTGCACCCGGACAAAAACCCTGGTGATGCGAAGGCCGAGGCCCGCTTCAAGGAGGTCTCCGAGGCCTACGACGTCCTTTCCGACAGCGCCAAGCGCAAGCAGTACGACGACGACCGTTCGATGTTCGGTGGGCTCGGCGGCTTCGGGCGCCCGAACACGACCGGCTCCTACCCGGGGGGCGCGTCGACGTTCGACATGTCCGACATCTTCGGCAACACGTCGGGCTCAGCCGACATCAACGACCTGCTGGGCGGGCTGTTCGCCGGCACGGCGACCGGCAGCCGTGCCCGCCCGGGCGGCCCGACGCGCGGCCAGGACATCACCGCCGAGGTCACCCTCGGCTTCGACGAGGCAGTCCACGGCACGACGCTGCCCCTGCGGCTGTCCGGTCCGGCGACGTGCAAGACCTGTCACGGCACCGGCGCCCGGCCCGGCACCGCACCGCATCGCTGCCCGACCTGCGGCGGCAGCGGCTTCACCAGCCGCAACCAGGGCGCGTTCGGTTTCAGCGAGCCGTGCCGTGACTGCCTGGGCACCGGCCAGGTCGTCGACGACCCGTGCCCGGACTGCGGGGGCAGCGGAGCCACCACCCAGACCCGGACGATCACCGTGCGGGTGCCGACGGGTGTGCGCGACGGCGCCAGGCTGCGCATCGCGGGCAAGGGCACGCCCGGTTCGCGCGGCGGGCCGG
>JBDTXT010000489.1:0-2647 GCA_040006035.1 Pseudonocardiales bacterium
TCATTGCCTCGCGGTAGAACGCGGCGGCCTCGTCGGGTCGGTGCAAGCGGCGCAATAGTTCCGCACGAGTGGCTGGCAAGAGGTGGTATCCGGGCAGGGCGTGTGACGCGGCAAGTGACTCGACAATGCCCAGGCCGGCCGCCGGACCGTCGGTCATGGCGATCGCGACCGCCCGGTTCAGATCAACCACCGGTGACGGCGCGAACGTGGCCAGCCGATCGTAAAGTGCGACGATCTGGTTCCAGTCGGTATCGGCGGAATCTTCGGCGGTGGCGTGGCACGCGACGATGGCTGCCTGAATCTGGTAGGGGCCTGGGCGTCCGAGGTCCAATGCGGTCTTCAAGATGGCGATTGCTTGGGTGATCTCGGCGGCGTTCCAAAGAGCGCGGTCCTGTTCCTCGAGCGTCACCAGGTCGCCGGCGACATCCAGGCGGGCGTCACGTCGAGCGTCGTGCAGCAGCATCAGCGCCAGCAGGCCGGCGGCCTCGGCGTCGTCGGGCATGAGGTCGCTCAGCAGCCGGGCCAGGCGAATGGCCTCAGCGGTCAGCCGTTGACGGACAAGACCTGCGCCGCTTGTTGCGGCGTAGCCCTCGTTGAAAAGCAGATAGAGGGCGCCTAGCACGCCCTTCGTGCGTTGCGCCAAGAGACCTGCTGGCGGGACACGGTATGGAATGCGCGCGTTGCGAATCTTGCGTTTAGCCCGAACCAGGCGTTGCGCCATCGTTGCCTCGGGTACGAGAAAGGCGCGAGCGATCTCGGGTGTGGTCAGACCGACCAGCGTGCGCAGCGTTAGGGCGATCTGGGCATCGAGTGCTAGCGCCGGGTGACAACACGTGAAGATCAACCGCAGCCGGTCGTCCTGCACTCCACTGACTGCGACTTCGTCCACCTCCTCGGCCACCACCTGGCCGCCTTCGTCATCGCGTGAACTCACCGCCACCTCCCTCAGCTTTCCAGCGCCCACCGCTCGGCGTCGCACGACGTCGGTGGCCCGGTTGCGTGCCACCGACGTGAGCCACGCTCCGGGCCGCTCCGGGACACCGTGTCGACGCCAGTTCACCAGCGCCGCACCGAAGGCATCCTGCGCACATTCCTCGGCAAGGTCCCAGTCGCCCGTCGCCCCGATCAGCGTGGCGACGATCTGGCCCCAGCTCTCCCGAAACGTCGCGGCAACCGCCTGCTCCACTGTGTCGCTCATTGGTCGCGGCTCATTCGTCCCAGGCCGGCCGCACCTCGATCACGCCGTGTGCCGCCCACGGGTGTCTGCTCGCGACCTCGATCGCCTCGTCGAGGTTCTCGCACTCGATCAGTGCGAACCCACCGATCTGTTCCTTGGTCTCCACGAACGGCCCGTCGCTGATCAACGTCTCGCCATCGCGCGCCCGAACCGTGGTCGCGTCGCTGCTGGGTCGAAGGCGCACCCCTTCGAGCAGTCCGACGCCTCGGCGGTCCATGTAGTCGATCCACGCAACGTGTTGCAGGTCGCTCGTGAGTTCCTGCGGACCGCGCTGGTCGGACTCGTCGTCGCAGATCATCAACATGTATCGCACTTGTCCTCCGCAGGGCGTTGGTCGTCGGGAATCAGTATGAACACCGGAATCGTGCGCATCGCCATGGTTTGGAACACCCCGACTGCGGGCGACTCTGCGACCAGTGTCGGCCACAGTTCGGCGCGTGCTGCAGCGTCCAACTCCTCCGCTAGAAACGCGAGTGTCTGGGTTCCCACCTCGACGGAAATTCTCGGGTTGGCCCTGAGATTGAAATACCACGCCGGGTGCGTCGTCGATCCACCGTGGGAGGCGATGACCACGAAGCGGCCGTCCGCACGCGACGAGTACGCAAGCGGCACGACCCGCTCGATCCCAGACTTCGCGCCGACGTGATGCACCAGTATCAGCGGGGTGTCCGCCAATAATCCGCTCGCACGTCCGCCCATCGCCCGGAACTCTTCGATGACCTTGCTGTTGAAATCGGCCATATCGACCGGAGTTGAGTTCTCCATGTTCGAGCCTCACCCGATGCCGTAGATCAGGCCGACGCGACCGTCGGACAGTTGCTCGACATTGCGCAATTCGAGCCCGCGACGCTCCGTCGCCGTGAACAGCGACTTTCCCTCGCCTGCGACCAGCGGGAAGACGATGAGGCGCAGTTCGTCGACCAGCCCTGCCTCGATGCACGATGCGGTGATCTGCGCCCCTCCCATGAGGTAGATGTCCTTACCGGACTGTTGCTTGAGCGCGGCGATGTCGTCGAGGCTGCGCAGGAAACTCGTCAGCGGCCACGCGGCGAACGTGATCGTGTTCGACAGCACGTAGTGCCGTGTCGTCGCGGCGAAGCGGGCCCAGTCCACCTCAGCGGGGGTCGGCACCCCGACTCCCATGGGGTTCGGCTCGTTCGGCGCGTCCTGAATCGAGCTCCAGTACTTCTCGTAGTTGGGATACATCGTGCCGCCGAGCACGCACGCATCCACCTGCGGCGTTAATCCGTAGTCCTCCGACCACGAATCCACCCAGTCCGCGTAGCCCTCCGAACCCTCGACCTTCCCATCGATCGAAATCTTCATCGCCGCGATCATCTTGCGCATAGCTGTCTCCTCGCAGTCTCCTGAACCCGACTCTGTGGCGAGTCCCTCCCTTGGCCTGCTGTT
>JBDTXT010000490.1:0-2646 GCA_040006035.1 Pseudonocardiales bacterium
GGACCCGGTCGGCGTCGGCGATGCGTACGCCGGTCGGGACGACGTAGTCGGTCATGCGGGGGAACTTGTCTATGCCGAGGATCTGCACGGGACCCTTGCGGCGCAGGCTCATCCGGGTCTGTTCGAAGTCGTCGACCTGACACGGCCCCATGCTCGTCCACACCACGTTGGGCAGCAGCCCGAAGATCCCGTCGAGGTTCAGGCCGCGCGGTGCGACGAGGCGGTGCGACAGCAGGTGCAACCGAAGGTAGACGTCCGAGACATCCGCCGGCGGCTCGTCCAGGTCGATCTCGCAAAGCACCACGTCGACCCGAACGCCGCGGTCGCCGTCGCGGGTGCCGGTCAGCGGCGCGAGCTCGTGCGGAGGCTGGGAGTCGGGCGTTTCCCCCAGAGCGGGCGCCGGGAACCAGGTGTCGAGCACCCGCCCCGTGGACGCGCCATCAGCCACGGCGGATGCCAGGCCGTAACCCCAGGCTCGTCTGCTCATCCGACCAGCCTAACGAGCGGGCCTGGGGAGGCGCCCAGCTAGCCTCACACTGTGCTGGATCTGACTACGGACGCGGGCTCGCTGACCGCTGCTCTCGTCGACGTCGCGTCAGTCTCGGGGGACGAGGCGCCGCTGGCCGACCTGGTCGAGGCCGCGCTGCGGCGCTATGCGTCGCTGGCGGTCGAGCGCGACGGCAATGTCGTACTGGCCCGCACGTCGCTGGGCCGGGCCGAGCGGGTGGTGCTGGCCGGCCACCTCGACACGGTGCCGATCGCGGGCAACGTCCCCTCGCGCCGCGAGGGCGACCTGCTGCACGGCTGCGGCACCGCCGATATGAAGTCCGGGCTGGCGGTGCTGCTGCGGATCGCGCACCTGGTCGGGACCCGGGCCCTCGATCCGCGCGTCGATCTGACCTGGGTCTGTTACGACTGCGAGGAGGTGGACGCCGTCCGCAACGGCCTGGGCCGGCTCGCCCGGACCCGCCCCGATGTGCTGTGCGCGGACCTCGCGATCCTGCTCGAACCGACCCACGGCCTCGTCGAAGGCGGCTGCCAGGGGTCGCTGCGCGCAGTCGTGCGGCTGGGCGGCGTACGGGCGCACAGCGCCCGGTCCTGGCTGGGGGTCAACGCCATCCACGCTGCGGCGCCCGTATTGGAGCGCCTGGCCGCCTACGAGCCCCGCACGGTCGACGTCGACGGCCTGACGTATCGCGAGGGACTCAACGCCGTCGCCATCGCCGGCGGCGTCGCGGGCAACGTCATCCCCGACGAGTGCACCGTCACTGTGAATTTCCGCTTCGCGCCGGACCGCTCCGAGGCGCATGCGGCACAGCACGTCCGCGAGGTGTTCGACGGGTTCGACGTCGACGTGGTGGACTCCGCACCCGCGGCGCGGCCGGGGCTCGATCAGCCGCTGCCGCGGGCGGTCGTGGCTGCGGTCGGGGGCGAGCCGCGGGCCAAGCTGGGCTGGACGGACGTGGCCCGCTTCGGCGAGCTCGGCATTCCGGCGGTGAACTTCGGTCCCGGAGACCCGAACCTGGCGCACAAGCCCGAAGAGCACGTCGAGCTCTCCCGCATCCACGAAGCCGAGGCGGCGATGGTGCGGTTCCTCTCGTGACGGGCCAGGTGATCGCCGTCAGCCGCGACGGTGCGCACCGCTTCAGCAAGGCGCCGGTCGAGGTGATCCGGCTGATCGAGGGGCTCGGCCTCGAGAGTGACGCGCATGCGGGCGTGACTGTGCAGCACCTGTCGCGAATGCGCCGCGACCCGACCCAGCCGAACTTGCGCCAGGTGCATCTCGTCCACGCGGAGCTGCACGTCGAGCTGGCCGGTCGCGGATTCACGGTGACGCCCGGCGACATGGGCGAGAACGTGACGACCCACGGCATCGACCTGCTCGGCCTGCCGACCGGGACGCAACTAGGCCTGGGCACCGAGGCTGTGATCGAACTGACGGGCCTGCGCAATCCCTGCGTGCAGCTCGATCGCTTCGCCAAGGGGCTGATGGCCGCGGTACTCGACCGGGCGGCCGACGGCAGCCTGATCCGCAAGGCCGGCGTGATGAGCATCGTCATCGCCGGGGGAGAGGTTCGCGCCGGTGACCCGATTGCCGTGGTGCTGCCCTCGGGCCGGCACCGACCGCTCGAGCCGGTCTGAGCCCGCGGCACGGTGCCTCGGCAGATAGCGTGCAGCGCATGAGTTCCCAGGATGACCGGCGCACCGAGCAGCATCGCGGCCCGGTGCTCCGGCGTGGCAACCAGATGAAATCCGGCACGACCGATCAGCGTCTGCTTGACTCGCGCGGACCGTCGGACTGGGTGCACACCGACCCGTGGCGAGTGATGCGCATCCAGAGCGAATTCGTCGAGGGCTTCGGCCTGCTGGCCGAGTTGCCGCGGGCAGTGTCGGTCTTCGGCTCGGCCCGGACACCGCGCGATCATCCTGACTACGCCGCGGGGGTCGCGCTGGGCGGGGCGCTGGCCACGGCGGGCTTCGCGGTGATCACCGGCGGCGGCCCGGGCGCGATGGAGGCGGCCAACCGCGGTGCGTCCGAGGCGGGTGGCGTCTCTGTCGGGCTAGGAATCGAACTGCCGTTCGAGCAAGGTCTCAACGACTGGGTCGACCTCGGCGTCAACTTCCGGTACTTCTTCGCCCGCAAGA
>JBDTXT010000491.1:0-2646 GCA_040006035.1 Pseudonocardiales bacterium
GATGTCACCGAGAGCATCCTGCGCGAAGTCAGTGATGCCGACCCGGATCGTGGAGCCGGCTGCGGCGGTACCGCGGACCCACTCATGCTCCGCTGTGTACTGCAGGTCCTCGGGGAACACGTGAGCTCCTTCGCTGGTGACTACGAGCCGGTGGGGTGAGAGTACTGAGGCTGCACCAGGGGGTGCAACGCCGTGATCTCGACGGTGTCGTGCTCGCTCACGGTGACCGTGCCCCCGAGCGAGGCCACCTCGTCGGCGAAACCGCCCGGGAAACCGACGGCGTCGCTCAGCGTGTGCGCAGAGCCGATGGCCTTGATCACGTACGGCGCTCGGACGGCATGGCCGTCGATCGAGATGGCGCCGGCAGCACCGCTGACCCAGCTCGACTGAACGAGTCGGACGGTGTCGTTGATCTCGATGACCTCAGCGCCAGCATCGCGCAGCTCCTCGATGCCGTTGAGCAGTGTCGCCGCAGTGACCGAGCTCTGGACGTCGTCCACCGTCACCGTCACACCCGGTCCCTTCGCGGCGATCGTCCCGGCGAGGATCTGCAGGTCACGGAGGCGTTGCTGAGCCTCGAGGATCGCTGCAGCACTGCCCGTCGAGTTCGACTGAAGCTCGTCCCTGGTCTTCTGCAGCTCGCTGATCTGCTGCTGCGCACGGTCCGATGCGCCGGACAGCGAGTCGAGCAGCTCGACGAGATTGTCCCGGCGCACGCCGGCGAAGTTGTCATTGCTGTGCGTCAGCTGAATCTGGACGGTTGCCGCATAGCCGAGCAGCGCCAGCAGGACCGCCGCGACAAGCTGGCTGCGACTCGGCCTACCCGACAGCGCCGACCACAGCCGCCGGGCGCCCGGCCGAAGGCTCTCAGGCATGGAAGATATGCCTCCTGATGGCGGCGACGTTGGAGAAGATGCGGATACCCAGCACCACGATGACACCGGTGGACAGCTGCCCGCCGACGCCCAGCTGGTCGCCGAGGTAGACGATCAGAGCGGCGATCAGGACGTTCGACACGAACGAGACGGCGAAGACCTTGTCGTCGAAGATGCCGTCGAGATAGGCGCGCAGTGCCCCGAAAACGGCGTCCAGCGCAGCGACCACGGCGATCGGAAGGTAGGTCTGCCAGGCGTCGGGAACCGACGGCTCGAACACCAGGCCCAGCACCACCCCCACCACGAGCCCGAGGACGGCGATCATCGTGGCACCGACGGCTCAGCCTCGCGCAGCTGCAGGGCGGTGTCGGCGGGCAGCACCAGGCTGTTCGAGGTCTGGGTCTCGAAGCCGATGCCGAAGTTCTGCCTCAGTCCCAGCCAGGCCTGTCCACCGGGCGTCTCGAGGAGTCGAGCGGGCATCGTGTTCGGGTCACCGATGGCCTCGATCACGTACGGCGGCATCAGCGACCGGTAGTCCACGGTGATCGCTTGTCCAGCGAAGCGGATGGCGGTGAGGCTGGTGAGCCGGTTGCCGTTGATGGCGATGGCCTCGGCCCCGGCCATCCACATGGCGTTCGCGAGCTGCTGCAGGTCGGCTGCTCTAATGACTCCACCTGCCCCGTTTCCGGCAGCGCCCGGAGCATCGCTCGCCAGCACCCGGACGCCCGGTCCGGTTACCTCTCCGCCGCCCGCCACTGCGGCAAGCGAGAGAACCGCGGCGTCGGTCTGGCGTTGCGCGTCGCGGCGATCGGCTGTGCGGACCTGCGCCGCTGCCACCGCCGCCTCGAGATCGGACACCTGGGTCTGGAGGTCGTCCAGCCGGTGCTGGCGGGCATGGATCTGTGCGACGAGCATGTCGCGCTCCGCGGCCGCTGCTGGCCTCTGCTGCTCGGTGCGCAGGGCGGAGACGGCGAGCATCATCGCGAACAACAGCACCACGAGGGCACTCGTGATGCCCTGCCCGGGTCGCCGGGGGTTCCCGCGTGCCCTCGACCGGTCGGCCGCTGCCTGGTAGTCGGCATCAAGCGTGGACGACATGACCTGGCTGAGCAGCCCGGCGTGGGGGGGACCTCCCCCGCCAGCGGCTTCCACATCGGGGTTCGCGCTCACGTAGTGGCTCCGGTCCGGTTCGGGGTACGCATGATGGCGACGACCTGGGCGCCGTACAGCAGCCCAGCCCACCAGTACAGGCCCGTCCCCCAGATCGCGAAAGCCCAGCCGAGAATGTCCGCAAACCTCGCGACATCACCGGTGCCGTCGCCGAGCAGCAGCAGCGGAAACGCGTAGAGCAGGTTCGCTGTCGCCGCCTTGCCGAGGAAGTGCACCGGCAGGGCCGTGAGACCCCTGGTGCGCAGAACAGGCACCAGTGAGAGCAGGAGAACGTCACGCAGCAGGAGCAGGACCGCGAGCCAGACCGGAATGATCTCCCGCACCGCGAGTCCGACGACCACCGCGATGATGTACAGGCGGTCGGCCAGCGGATCCAACAGCTGCCCCAGCCGTGAGCTCTGGTTGAGGGTCCGGGCCAGGAAACCGTCGAGCCAGTCCGTGAAACCCGACACCATGAGAACCACGAGCGCCCAGCCGTCCTGCTCTGGTCCGAGCACCAGCCACAGGAACAGCGGCACGCCCAGCAGGCGAGCGGCACTCAGCAGGTTCGGCAGTGTCGCGACGCGGCCGCTCACGACAACGTCCGCCTGAGCCATGCAAC
>JBDTXT010000492.1:0-2639 GCA_040006035.1 Pseudonocardiales bacterium
TAGCGCGAGATCGACAGTTTCGGCGAGACACCCTGCACTTGTGCGTCGGGGTCCGGATCGGTGCCCGAGTCGACCCAGTCCGCTGCCTGCTGAACCTCGGAGCGGGTGAACCAGCCGGCCTCGGCCATCTCGATCGGGTCGAGTTCGATAGTGGGATCGCCGTCGAGGCGGGCGCTGAAGCCGAGCATCAGCGAGGCGGGGAACGGCCAGGGTTGGCTGGCGATGTAGCGCACGTCGCGCACCACGACGCCGACCTCTTCGAACACCTCGCGCGCCACCGCCGCTTCGAGCGACTCACCCGGCTCGACGAAGCCGGCCAGCGTCGAATACCGGCCCGGCCCCCACTGCACACCGCGACCGAGCAGAGCGAGATCGCCGCCGTCGTGGATCAGCATGATCACCGCGGGATCGGTGCGCGGGTAGTGCTCGCTGGCGTCGGCCGGGCAGGTGCGCGTCCAGCCGCTGTTCGACTCGACCGTGGGTGTCCCGCACAGCGGACAATGGGTGTGACGTTGGTGCCATTGCTCGAGCGCGATGGCGCTGGTCAGCAGAGCGGCGGCGAGGTCGTCGACCGTCGGGCCGAGATCGCGCAGCGTCAGCCAGTCAGCTCCGTCGCGCTCGACCGTGGCGGTGAAGTACGGGACGGAGTCGATGACCCCGAGGAATCGCCGTGGTGCGCTCTCGCCGATTGACGACGGCTCGCGAAATGCCAACCGGGGCACGCCACCGGTGTCGCCCTCGGCCGGCGTCGCCGACTTCGGGCTGATCACGAGCACGCGTGACTTGGTCCAGGCCTGCGCCAACCAGTCCGCGTTCGCGCGTCGATGCGAGGCCCGGTCGTAACCGGCGCGCGAGAGCAGCGGTCCCTGCGCCACGCTCACGGCTCGGTGGTCACCGGGACGAGCGCAGCCAGCGGGCCGGTGATCGTGTCCGCGTCGCCCACCACGACACTGGTCAGCCGCGACGGGGCCAGGAACTGCGCGGCGGCCGCGCTGACTTCGTCGACTCCGACGGCGGCCAGCCGCCGAGGATGCTCGGTCATCCAGTCCAGGCCGAGATCGAATGCGGCCAGCGCCGAGAGAGTCGAGGCGAGCCCGGCCTGGGTCGCAGTGGACAGCGCGAGCGAGCCGATCGCGTACTGGCGCACGGACTGCACCTCGGTCTCGGTCACCGGCAACGAAGCGATCCGGCCGAGTTCGTATAGCGTCTCGAGCAGCGACGGACCCGTGACCTCGGTGGCAACCTCGACGTCGAACATCAGCGACGAGCCGAGCACGTTGTGCTCGATGTGACTGTGCGGGCCATAGGTGTAGCCCTTGTCCTCACGAAGATTCTCCGTCCAGCGCGAGGAGAAATAACCGCCGAAGATCATGTTGGCCAGCTGCAGTGCCGGGTAGCGATCATCGGTACGCGGCAGGGCCGAGGCACCCATCCGCAGCGAAGACTGCACCGAACCCGGGCGGTCGACGATCAGCAACGGCCCGGGCTCGGGCTCGGGCAGCGCCGGGATCCGGCCGACGGGAGCCCGGCCGGTCCAACCGGAGAGCGCGGCCTCGACCTGGTCGAGTACCCGGGTGGGCGAGATGTCGCCGACGACGACGAGCACCGCTCGAGAGGGCCGCACCAGGTCGGCGTGCAGTTTGCGCACCTGCGCCGGGGTGGCCGCGGCGACGTCGTCTGGCTGCGGCAGGCCCCGCGCGTAGGGGTGCTCGCCCCACATCCGGTGCGACAACGCCTCGCTGGCGACGACCCCCGCGCGCGAACGCGCCATCGACAGTTTCTCGACCAGGCGGTCACGTTCGGTGAGAACCTCATCGTCAGGATAGGTCGGCTCGGTGAGCACGGTCGCGAGCAGCCCGAGCAGCGGGCGCAGGTTTGTGGCCAGCACGTTGCCGGCCACCATCAGCCGGTCGGCGTCAACACCGACGGACAGGTCGCCGCCGAGGGCCTGCACGGCCCCGGCCAGCCCAGCCCGGTCGTAACCTCCGGCTCCGGTGAGCATCGCGTCGGACAGCAGCGCCGAGCGGGCCATGTGCGTCGGCCGGGCAGAGGCGAACGGCAGGCGCAGGCGCATCTCGACCAGCGGGACGCCCGGCTTGCGGACGACGATCACCCGCAGACCGCTATCGGTGCTCCGCTCAGTAACCGTCAGCTTCTTCGGGGTACGTGGCTTGGTCAACGCGGGTACGGCACTCATCGCGCACCCCCCGCAATTAACTCGAGTACGGCTCGTCGATCCGGCCGAAGTTCTGCCGCTGCCGCGCGCACGGCTTGCTCGCTGACGGCGGCGAGGCGGCCCGGGAGTTCGGCGATCAGCTCAGCACGACCGTAGATCAACTCGAACTTAGCGAAGTTGAGAGTGCGCGACAGCACGGCATCCAGGTCGCGTAGCAGCACGCTGACCAGTCGCGTGCGCACCCGGTCGAGCTCGCCGGGCTCGAGCCCGTCGTCGGCGACGCGGGCCAGTTCCTCATCGATCGCGCGCAGGATGGCCTCGAGTGATCCGGCGTCCGGGTAGTGCGCGGTGATCGTGAGCGCCGTGGGGTCGCGCTCGTCGAAGGGATCACCGAACTCGCCGATATATGCGCCGATGTCGGTGACGAGCTGATCGCGCTGCACCAGCCGCTGCTGCAGACGAG
>JBDTXT010000493.1:0-2628 GCA_040006035.1 Pseudonocardiales bacterium
ACGTCTACACCCTCGCCGACAAGGTGACCGCCGGGCTCGAAGGGCTGACCGTGCCACTGCGGGTCGCCGTCATGGGCTGCGTCGTCAACGGCCCGGGGGAGGCCCGCGAGGCCGACCTCGGCGTGGCCTCGGGCAACGGCAAGGGGCAGATCTTCGTGAAGGGCGAGGTCATCAAGACCGTGCCCGAGTCCCAGATCGTTGAGACCCTCATCGAAGAGGCGCTGAAGATGGCCGAGCAGATGGGTGACGCCGGCGTCGCCTCGGGCGCACCCACCGTCTCGGTCAGCTGAGCTGCCCGCTTTCCACGTTTCGGTCGCCCCGAAATCGCCTGATCCACGGTGCCGACAGGTGCACAGCGAAGGCCGCCCCGGCGTGGGAGCATCGGCGCATGAGCGACGATCTTGACGCAGCAATGGCCGAGTTCCAGCGATGCATCCTGCAACGCGACCAGGCCGCCGCCGCCGACGTGCTCGACCCGGACTATGCACTCGTGCTGGTGCATCCGGTGCGCGCGACCATGCCGCGGGAAGTGTGGCTGGCGAACCTGCCGGACTATCTCGTGCACTCCTACGATGTGCAGGAGCAGGCGATCGATGTCGACGGTGACTGCGCCGCCGTGCTGCACCGGGCCGACATGAGCGCAACGGTCAACGGCGTCGAGCGAAGTGGGCTGTTCACCATCACCGATATCTGGCGTCGGCGCGGCGGTCATTGGCGGATCTGGCGCCGGCATTCCACCCCGCTGAGCGCCGGGCGGATGCCCGGGTCCGGCGGCTAGACGAGGCTCTTGGGAAGCGTCACCTGCTCCGTGACGAAGCGAGACGGGCACCCTCAGGTCCCCGGGTCAGGTCCCGCCGCCCGGTAGCGTGACTCGACGTGACGGCACTGCACCCTGGGCTGCGACAGCGCTCCCGCGTGGCGGTGCTCAATGACTCGTCATTGCCGGAATTCACGGTGCTCGTCGACAGCGATCCGGTGGCCAACGCCGTGGTGTCAGCACGGGTCCGCGCCGCCCGAACCCTGGAGGCGGCCCGTCTCGGCGGGCTGGTGGTCGGCGTCCGGCAGGGCGACGAACTGGTCGGCGCCTGTTACGCGGGCGGCAGCCTGGTCCCCGTGGGTGGCGACCTCGAGACGTGGGAGGCCCTGGCCCGCTACGTGGCGAAGCGGCCGCACGGCTGTACCTCGATCGTCGGACGAGCCGACGCCGTCGGTGCTATTTGGCCGCTGCTGGCGCCGAGCTGGGCGCCAGCGCGCAGTGTGCGCATGAACCAACCCCTGCTCGTCTTCAATGGGCCGGCGCCGGCGGGCGGTGACGGGACGGTCCGCCCGGCCCGCCCGGACGAGCTGGAGCGCTACGTCCCGGCTGCGACAGCGATGTTCACCGAGGAGCTCGGCGTCTCACCGAATGTCGCCCCTGGCAGCGCGGCGTACCGGACGAGGGTCAGCGAGCTGATCTGCGCCGGGCGGGCGTTCGCCAGTTTCGACTTCCGCGGTCAGGTCACCTTCAAGGCCGAGATCGCGGCCGTGTCGCCGCACACCTGTCAGATCCAGGGCGTCTGGGTGCGGCCCGATCTGCGTGGGCGCGGCATCGGCACCGCCTCGCTGGCGACGGTCATGGCACACGCGCTGGTGCTCGCTCCCACGGTGAGCCTGTACGTGAACGACTACAACACCGCCGCGCGGCGCATGTACGCGCGGCTGGGGATGCGGCAGCTCTGCACACTCGCGACAGTGCTGCTGTGATCGGATGAGCTCTCCAGCGAAGGGAAGTGTGCAGGCGGTCATCTTCGACTGGGGCGGCACGCTCACCCCCTGGCACACAGTCGAGCCGCACGGTGCTTGGCTGGCCGCCGTCAGCGACGCTGAACTCGCCTCCCGGCTGCACGCCGCCGAGAATGCGATGTGGGTCCGCAGCCGCGACGAACAGCGCAGCGCCACGCTGGCCGACGTGTTCGCAGCAGTCGGTGTCGAGCACACCGAGCAGATGCTCGCCGCCTTCCACAAGTGGTGGGAGCCGCACACGCTGCTCGATCCCGACGCGCCGGCGGTCTTCGCCGGACTGCGCGAGCGCGGCATCCGGATCGGCGTGCTGTCGAACACGATCTGGCCGCGGACCGAACACGAGCGGATCTTCGCGCGCGACGAGGTGCTCACCCTGATAGACGGGGCGGTGTACTCCTCTGACATCGAGTGGACCAAGCCGCATCCCGAGGCGTTCCGGGCTGCCCTCGATGCCGTCGGTGTCACCGACCCAGCGCAGGCGGTGTTCGTCGGCGATCGGCCCTTCGACGACATTCACGGCGCCAAGTCGGTGGGGATGCGGGCCATCCTCGTCCCGCACAGCACCATCCCGGCCGAACAACACGGCCCGGTAATGGGGGAGCCGGACGCTGTCGTGCAGCGCCTGGCCGACGTCTTGACGGTCATCGACGGCTGGCGCTGAGCCGATACCAGCAGGCTGTGCGCGCGCTGCCAGACAAACAGGCATGCTGGAGATGTGTTGATCAGCCTCCTGCGCCGTTTCCTGCGCCCTTATCGCAAACTGCTGCTCGTCGTGGTCGTCCTGCAACTCATCGGGACCATGGCGTCGCTCTACCTGCCCACCCTGAACGCCGACATCATCGACAA
>JBDTXT010000494.1:0-2628 GCA_040006035.1 Pseudonocardiales bacterium
CGGTGAATCCGTCATCCGAACTCAGGTCAGGCGACACCACGAAATCCGCTTTCGTCGGTATCGCTGGACGGTCCACAACTATGTCTAGCCCCGAGAAAGCCATTCGGTTGGGTTAACACCTCGATTTCCCCTGACCTGCGTGTAATGGGCGGACCAACGCAATTGGGCCGCACCGAGGGCTCGCTCCGTGACCGCGGCCGGATGAGTTGCGACGGGCGATTAGACGCGACGTCACCAGGACCCACCCTGACCGCGGCATGTCCGGGCGTTGCCGTTAGCGCGGACCGCTTACGGTGGGCCGATGCGCCGATCACAATCACCTACCAACCGTGATGCGGCAACGCTGCGTGCTCTGGCGTCCGGGCTGCTGGGCCGCTCTACTGGTGCCGCGCACGACACGGTTGGCGGCCGGTTCGACGAGCGTGTCGTCCTCATGCTCGATCAACTGGATCATGGCGAAGCCGAGATGGCCCTTGAAGACCTCGCCTCCAACGTCTATGAGTTCGGCGTTCACGTAAGCGACGCGGAGTTGGATCAGTTCGCCGAGATCGGGTCGAACCTTGGCATTGATCCTGACCGGTGGAGCTACCTCTGCGAACTCGTGCAGTAGGCGATCAGTGCGCGGCGACCGGCACCGGCGTGGCGCGCCCGCGGTGGCTAGGGGTATTCGCCACAGCGGCTGTTGCCGATGTTCCTTACCCCTTCGGCGGCTAATTGCGATGCAAGGGGCAGGTCCCTCTGGTTGCAAACCGGTCCCCTACGTGCGCCACCGGGCTACCTGCCCCAAAACTGAGCAGATGTGACGCGGCGGCATCGACAGTCGGTCAGGGCTTGGGCTCCGGTGCATGAGTCTTTCGCGGACGTGCTTGGGCAGCAGATCTATCGCCGGGCGCATCCCGATTGGCAGACGAGCCAACCGGCTGAGGTGCGGGAGGTCTGCTCTGATGAAGCTGCCACGGTTCTGGTGGCCGTGGTGGATGGCGCTCCGGTCGGCTTCTCCGCTGTGGTTTTCCATGAGGCGAGCGCCGAGGTCGGGCGCATGGGTGAGATCGACATGATCGCCGTTGACCCTTGCTGGGGGACCGTTGTAAACGCTCTCGATTCTGAAGTTTGGACGTCCGAACTTTCGTTGCGTGCGAACGATCTTGAGAACAGACCACTTGAGAACACACCTTCAGAATCGAAAACGCTCACACGGCGTATTGCACGGGCCGTTGGTCACAGGAGTAGTTGGCTCACGCTGAACGCGCTGCCGTCGGGATCGGCGAGCACGGCTTGCCGAAAAGGGACTGAGTCCTGCTCGGCCGGCTCGGCCACCACGTTGCCGCCGGCCTCGCGTGCTGCTCGCGCGGCGGCGTCTGCGTCGGCGACCCTGAAGTCGACGTCCCAGCGCGGCGCGCCGTCGCTCGCCTGCCCGACGGCGATGACATCCCGCGGCACGGGCTGGCTCGGCTCGCCGCCGACATAGCCCGGCAACCGCCACAGCGTCATTGGTCCGAACTGCTGTGGTTCCCAGCCGAAGACATCGCGGTAGAAGTCGGCCACCGCGGACGGGTCAGGTGTGCTCAACGCGCTCATCGTCCAGGTGCCCGGCTCGTTGACCAGTTCCGCGCCCAGCCGGCCCACGGGCTGCGTCGCACACAGCACCGCGCCCGACGGGTCGGCCACGACGGTGAGGACGGATGCCGGCGACATGTCCAGCGGGCCGGCAAGCACCGAGCCACCCGCGCGGATCACCGCGTCGGCGGCTGCCGTCGCGTCGTCGACGCGGACCTCGGTGATCCACCCCGGCTGTGCAGCCGGCCAGTCGGCGGGCACCGTGCCGATCCCGGCGACGGCGCGCCCGCGCACCGTTGCGACGACATAACCGTCATCCGGGCTGATGTCGAAGTCCCACCCAAGGACCCGACCGTAGAACTCTGTTGCCCGGTCCAGGTCCCGGACGAGGCAGGTGGTCCAGTGCGGCACGCCGTGTGGGTATGCGTCTCGTTTGCTCATGGAGGGACCGTAGCAACGATACTAGGATTTGCCAAGTAGCAACTTGGAATATACTATCAAGGGGTGAGCGGGAGGACTTACGGCGACGCGTGCGGCATAGCGCGTGCCCTGGACCTCATCGGTGACCGATGGGCACTGCTCGTGGTACGCGAGCTGCTGCTCGGCCCGAAGCGCTATACCGATCTTCTGAACGGGCTCGGCCGGGTCGCTCCCGACGTGTTGACGCAGCGGCTGCGCGATCTCGAAGCCGGCGGCATCGCCCGACGTATTACCGCGCCAGGGCCGGGCCGCGTGCAGGTCTACGAGCTCACCGAACGTGGCCAGGACCTCGAGCCCGTGTTGCGCGAGCTGGGGCGGTTCGGCAGTTATTTGGCCATGCCGGAGGGAGACCTGATGTTCAGTCCCGATGCTGCCGCGATTGCGTTGAGCACGACATTCGATCCGCAGCGCGCAGCCAACCTCCGAACGCACTGCGTGTTCACTCTCGACGGCGAGCCGCTCGCGATCGGGATCGACGATGGCGAGCTCGACCTGCGGCGCGATTGGGACGGCACCCCCGAGGCAACCTTGACGACGACGCCGGCGGTGCTCGCCACGCTCGTGTGGCATGGGCGGGCCCTCGACGATGCA
>JBDTXT010000495.1:0-2622 GCA_040006035.1 Pseudonocardiales bacterium
TCACTCGTGCGCGGTGCGGCCAGCGGTGACGCCGAGATGCGGGCGATCTTCGACGCGACGCGGGCCAGCATGGCTGGGCGCGTCATCACGATCATGGGTGAGATGGGCGTCGACATGGGCCCCCGTGCGCAGTTGGCGGTGCACGGCTGGGTTGCCTACGCCGAGGCGTGCGTGATCGGCTGGCTGGCTGAGCGGGCCTTCAGTCGTGCGGACCTGCTGGACATGCTGACCAAGGCGCTGCCCGCGGTGGTAGGCGCATCCTCCGACGAGACGGTGCCGTCGTTCGTCGCGACCTTGGCCGCAGAGGCGCCCCTCGCGGCCACGTAGGTCAAAGTGAAGTGGCTACTTGACCAAATCCGGCAATAACGGTCAAATAGCAACTAAGTGCCGGGCTGGCTGGCACGACAAGGAGCCGGTCCTGTGCGCACAATCCCCCTGATGTTGTCGGCCGCGATGGCCGCCGCAGTCATCGCCGTCGTCAGTCCCGCGGCCGTGTCGATCGCCGCTCCTTCCCCGCCCACCGCGAGCCGGGAGCAGGCGGCTTTCGCCGCCGCGGCGGGTGAGTCCGGCGTCCCTGTGTCGGTGCTGATGGCGCTTTCCTACGCCCAGACCCGCTGGGAGGCGCACGCCGGGCAGCCGAGCACCAGCGGGGGCTTCGGTCCGATGCACCTGCTCGACGCCGCTAGCGTCGACGCCCGCGGTGCCGCCCAGCCAGTGCCAGTCACCGCCAGCGATCTGCAGCGCGCAGCGACGCTGATCGGCCAGTCGGCCGCCGCGGTGCGCACCGACGCCAGCCAGAACATCCGAGCCGGGGCGACGCTGCTCGCTGCGTACGCCCGCGAGGTGAACGGCGGCCGCCTGCCCGCCACCGTCGGCGGCTGGTACTCCACCGTCGCGAAGTTCAGCGGTGCGACCGGTGAGACCGTGGCCCGGGAGTACGCGGACGACGTCTACGCCACGCTGCGCACCGGTGCGACTGCCACCACGCAAGACGGTCAATCGCTGACGCTGGCGGCCCAGCCCACCGTCGCCCCCGAGCGCGCCGGCCTGGCCGCGCTGCGGCTGACCAAGACCGCGACGGTCTCGGCCGCCGAGTGCCCACGCGGGCTCGACTGCCGCTTCATCCCCGCCGCCTACCAGCTCAACAGCGCCAACCCGGGCGACTACGGCGTCTACGACACCGCGAACCGGCCGAGCGACGTGAAGATCCGCTACATCGTCATCCACGACACTGAGGTCAGCTACGACGGCACGATCGCCCTGTTCCAGAACCCGAAGGCCGGCGCGAGCGCCCATTACGTGATCCGCTCGTCTGACGGCCAGGTCACCCAGATGGTGCACACCAAGGACGTCGCCTGGCACGCGGGCAACTGGTACGTCAACATGCACTCGATCGGCATCGAGCACGAGGGCTTCGCCATCCAGGGCGGAAGTTGGTACACCGAGGCGATGTACCGCTCCTCGGCCCGCCTGGTGCGTTACCTGGCTGAGCGCTTCGACGTGCCGCTGGACCGCGCGCACATCATCGGCCACGACAACGTGCCCGGCCCCACTCCAGGGACGGTGGCCGGGATGCACTGGGATCCGGGCCCGTTCTGGAACTGGTCGCACTACATGGCGCTCCTCGGAGCGCCGATCCATGCCACCGCTGCGTACGGCAGTGACATCGTCACGATCAACCCCCACTTCGCCACCAACCAGCCGATCGTCACCGGTTGCGGCACCCCGCCGGCCGCCTGCCCGGCCCAGGGAGCCAGCTTCGTCTACCTGCACACCACCCCGAATGACACCGCCCCGCTGCTAAGCGACCCGGTGATTCACCCCGACGGCTCGCCGGGGACCACCAACGGCAGCGACACCAGCGACAAGGCCGCCACCGGGCACGAATTCGCCGTGGCCGGCCGGGCGCCGGGGTGGACGGCAATCTGGTTCGGCGGCAAGCAGGGCTGGTTCCGTGACAGCGAGGCTGCCCCCGCCTCGGTCGCGACCAGCGGGCGGACGATCTCCCCGTTGCCGGGTGCGGCCTCAGCGCCGGTCTACGGGCGGGCCTACCCCGAAGCTGCGGCCTATCCCGCGGGCGTGACGCCTCAGGCGGTCGTGCCGTTGCAGTACACGATTCCGGCTGGTCAGCGTTACGTCCTCGCCGAGCGCCACCCGGTGCGCGCCGACTACTACTACGCCAAGACGATCGACAACAGCATCCCGTTCGATCACTCCGATTTCGAGGGCAGCGATCTCTACTACCTGATCTATTTCGGGCACCGAATTGCCTACGTCCGGGCCGCTGATGTGGTGCTCAACTGACCACTGCTGCGAAATCGGCTGGTTCGCTACCCGGTGGCAGAAACTAGGATGACCAACTATGGCGTTCAGTGTGCTGCGCAACCCGAGCCCCAAGACCGATGACGAGCGGGCCGCGATCCTGGCCGAGCCCGGCTTCGGCAGGTACTTCACCGACCACATGGTGCGTATCGACTGGACCGATGCGGGTGGCTGGTCCGAGGGCGAGGTGCTGCCCTATGGGCCGCTCACCCTCGACCCCGCAACGATGGCGCTGCACTACGGCCAGGAGATCTTCGAGGGGCTGAAGGCTTACCGCCAGCCCGACGGCTCGATCGCCAC
>JBDTXT010000496.1:0-2621 GCA_040006035.1 Pseudonocardiales bacterium
CGTGCCGGAATACGTGACGGAGGCCGACGTGAGCATCTGCGCGACCTGGTATGTGCTGGTCACGTCCGCGAGCGGCAACAGCGTGTTCGCGACGATGGGGCCATATCCGACTGAAGCCGGAGCCAGGGACGCCGCCGACGTCGCCAGAGTGGCGCACTACCGGCTGGGGGTCAGGCGTAGCGGCGGGCGGCTGTCTGGTCTGTTTTGACGCGATCCCGGTAGGGCCACCGCCGAAGACCCCACCTGATCAGAATGGCCTCTGGCAGGGTATGGGAGCGGCGCGTGGCTCTCCGTCCACAGGCCACGTCGCCGGTCGGACGCGGCACCCGGCCACGGGCGATCGGGTCCGGCCGGTCGAACCGAGGCGAAAGGTCCCCGCAGCACCTCGATCTGCCGGTTGAGCAGGATAGGATCGCCTCCTCGCGAACGCGACGAAGGCAGGTGGGCGATGGAGTGGATTCGGGCCGTTGGCCTTGTGATCGTGGGCCTCGTCGTGGCGCTCACGGTTGGAACGCTTGTTGTGCGCCGGTTCCTCGAGTGACCCGCTTTGGCTATCCGGCCCGCTCGATGCTGACGCTGATTCGTTCTCTGCCGCGGCGAAGCTCGCACCCCCATCGCCGGCCATGGGAGGCGGCTTCCTCGCCGTGCTTCGCATAGCCGTGCACCTCGAGTTCGAGGATACGACCCAAATAGTCATCCCAGGCCCGGGCGGAGGCGTCGTGGACGCGCTGTTCGTGCTCGTCAGGCAGTTCCCCGTCGGTGGTTACGATCCACACGATCTCGGAAACACTCGACCGGCCAGAGCACGCGAGCATCAGGGAATGCGCGTAAACCGCCGCCGGCCACTTTCTGCACGCCCTCGTCGGACTTCCTCAACGGCCATCGACGTCCTGATTCGGGACTCCGGCAACGGCACGCCGCGGCGCCGCAACTCGACCAGCTGCGACGCGGACGCGCCATCGACGCGAACACCGGCAACCTCGATCGCACCCTCGTCAACCGGCTCCAGACCTCCCAGGAGATGAAGCAGCGTCGACTTGCCACAGCCGGAACGCCCAATTATCGCCGTCAGCCCCACGTCCAGGTCCAGATCGACGCCGTCTAGCAACGTGCGCCGACCCGAACCCGACCCCACCGCCTTCCGAACCCCGCGCAACGTGGCCACCCGATTCGTCATAGCTCATAGTAAGCAGCGACGGCCCGACAGATGGGTATGCCACACCCCGTCGAAGAGTCGCGTCGAAGCAGCGGCGTGGACCGGTGAGGCGCACAAGGGCAGGGGTGGACATCCCGCTCCTACCTGCCTAGGACGATTCGAGCCTTCGGGTGGGATGGGAGCGTGGGCCCGCCGGCGTCGCGACTTGCCATCGAAGCCGCCGAATCTCGCCGACGAGATCGGAGTACGCGGCGCGCGGAAGCTTGTGTCATTCGCGCCAATCCCGCCAAACCGTCGACACGTGAGGAACTCGCCGCAACGGCTTAATACGCCGGAACGTCCGTCGACCGTGTCACGCCCCGCCACCCGCGCTTGGCCTAAAGCACAGGCCTCCTTCGACAATGCGCGGTGGTAACGACGGGGAGTTGACGCGCTCTTGCGGAGCCCGTACGCTGGTGCCGCCGGGGCTTTTATGGAGTCGGCGTGGCCTGGTGTTGGGCGTCGGTCGTCAGAGATGAGGAGAGCGGGGGTAGAGCATGATTCGCGGGCCGGTGCGCGTGTTAGTTGCTGCTGTAGTAATTGTGGTGGCGCTGGGCATGGTGCCGGCTGCTTGGGCGGGGACGGTGTCTGAGGATCCGGATGTGACCTACCAGGCCAATGATCGGGTGTTGGCGGTGGTGTACGTCGGGAGCACCGTGTATATCGGCGGCAAGTTCACGCAGGTGATGGACCACGCGGGCAATGTGGCTGTCCGCAACCATCTGGCGGCGTTTGATTCCAGCGGGAACCTGCTGCAGTGGGATCCGAATGCGAGTAGCACGGTGTATTCGTTGGTGTACGCAAATGGCGTCGTGTACGCGGGTGGCGCGTTCACGAAGGTGTCCGGTAAGGGCCGAAAGCACGTCGCCGCCATCGACCCCACTACCGGCACGCCGACGGCGTTCAAGCCGCCGACCGGCGTCGACAAGGCCGTGTATGCACTGGCTGCCACCTCGTCGCGCGTGTACATCGGTGGTGACTTTGTCAGCGCCGGCTCGTATCTGGCCGCCCTGAACCCAACCAGCGGCGCGCTCGATGCCGGCTTTGCGCCACAGCCGCCCGACAAGGGCGTGCGCGCGCTGGCATTGTCCTCCGACGGCGGCAAGCTGCTGGTGGGCGGCAACTTCACGACGTGGGGCGGCGCTGCCCAAAACCACATGACGGCTGTGTCATCCACGTCGGGCGGCCTGGTGACGTGGAAGGGCCATCCCGGCTATCCCGTCCTGGGTCTGGCGGTGGACGCGGCGAGCGGCGAGGTGTTCGGAGCCGGCGCCGGCACCGGCGGCCATGTACCGGCATGGAACCAATCGGACGGGACGCAGGTCTGGTCGGCGCAGACAGACGGCAACGTCGAGGCGGTGGCGCTGCTCGACGGCGTCCTGTATGTGGGCGGCCACTTCAACAACTACTGCGACGGAGGCGGCTA
>JBDTXT010000497.1:0-2602 GCA_040006035.1 Pseudonocardiales bacterium
GTGCGGCGCCAACTCGTTGACCGATTACAGTCGCCGCACGATCGACGGCCAGGTGGCCGAGTTCCGCAGGTTCCACGCCAGTTGCGTGGGCCCGGCCGGCGAGCAGTGGTTCGTGCCGACGGATCCGCAGATTGTGTTCTGGCACCCGCTCGGGGCGAACGACGCGGTGGTCGAGCAGGCGGTCGCTGCCGCGCTGCTGCCGCCGGTGCTCGGCCACACGCCGGCGCGCGACCGCGGTTACCTGCAGTCCATGACGAAGCAGTCCAACGGATATCACGTCACGTTCCGGCGGGCGGTCGAACTGCCCACCGGACCGATCCCGGAGCCCGGCGACGCGTCGGTCTACACCTTCGTCGTCCCGATCAAGAACACCCTGTTCAGCACCTGCTCGGAGTGGAAGATCCCGGGATACGTCCTTGGCCAGGCATGCGACATGTCGCTCTGGGTGACCCAGTCGGCCAAGGGCGCGCGTCCGAGCGACGGCACGCTGCCCTTCGCCGCTGTCGAGGTGGTGCTGTGGAGCGACAGCAGATCGGTCGCAGTTCTGCAGACCCGCGACACGTTCCCCTGGGGCGTGTAGGCCTCGCAACCATCGGGGGGTCCAGGCGTCTATGTCAGTAAGACCGCAATTTCGCGGTCTACTGGGACCCTGGACGGTGGCCCGATGGGGACGACGATGGCGCGACAGCGTTGGGCACGGGTGCGACCGGTGATCGCGGTGGACCGACCCGATGCCGATGTGGGCGTCGAGAGGCTCTTCCGCGCCCACCGGTTGGCCATGGTGCGCCTGGCGCGCCTGCTGGTCGATGACCGCGAGACAGCTGAGGACGTGGCCCAGGAGGCCTTCGCGGCGTTGCATCGCAGGTGGCCGTCGCTGCGTAGCGACGAGGCGGCGCTGGGTTACCTGCGGACCTCGGTGGTCAATGGATCACGTTCGGTGCTGCGCCGCAGGCGGACAGTACGCAGCAACCCCCAACCCGCGGCTGATGCCATGACCGCCGAACCCGCCGACGGCAGGGTGCTGCTCGCTGAGGAGCACCGTGACGTGCTCGCGGCGCTGCGCCAACTGCCGGACCGCCAGCGCGAGGTGATCGTCCTGCGCTACTGGGCCGAGCTGCCCGAGGCCCAGATCGCGGCCGACCTCGGCATCTCGCTCGGCGCCGTCAAGTCCAGTGCCTCCCGAGGCCGCGATGCGATCGCGGCCGCATTGACCGCCGAACAGCGAGGTCAGCGATGAACACCCATGACGACGTCGACGAGCGCATCCGCGCCGCGCTGCGGGCCGCCGCGCTGGAGATCGACGAGACGGGCCTGCGTGCCGTGCCGGCACCCAGCTCGGCCGACAACGCCGGGCCGGCCCAGCACCGGGCCCGTTGGCTGGCCCCGCTACTCGCCGCGGCTGCGGTGATCGGTGTGGTCATCGGGACCGCGGTGATCGCGAACTCGCCGAGCGCGCACCGGATCAGCCCCGGCGGACCGACCAACTCGGTGGCGCCCACGCCGTTGCCCAGCGACACGGTGGCGCCGACCGAGACGCGGTCCCCTGACCCGGGCCGCACGCCGGTGACAACGGTGAGTGCGCGAAAGCCGCCGACCAGCCAAGGAGCGGGGTGCCTCGGCCTGCCGATCCCTGCCTGCGAGCAGATCCAACGGCCGACGTTCGAGCCGCTCTGGCCCTTCCCGGACTATGCGGCAGCAAAGGCGTGGCAGGACGCGAGCAAGAGCGGCGGCGCCCAGCCCTGGCACGTGGACGCGGGTCAGACCGCATTGCTGTTCGCCCAGAACTATCTCGGCTTCGCCGACATCACCATGGTGACCAGCACTTCGATGGATGACCTGGGTGCGCACATCGGCGTCGGCTACCGGCAACCGGACGGCCAATTGCACACCGCCGCAGTGCTGCACCTGGTGCGCTACAGCCCGACGCTTGGCGACACGACGGCCGGCTGGGAGGTCGTGGGCAGCGACGACACCGACTTCTCCCTGGAGCAGCCGACCTACGGCTCGCAGGTCAACTCCCCGATGACGGTCGGCGGGCACATCACCGGCGTGGACGAGAACATCGTCGTCGCGGTGCGCGACCAGTCGGGCGGTGTTGTTTCCAGCCCGCCTGGCGGCCTGCCCGCGGGCGGCCAGAACTCCCCATGGCAGCTGACGGTGCCGTTCCAGGCCTCGGGAGTCCTGACCGTGGTCGCGTTCACCGGCGGCCACCTGACCCAGCACGAGCGCTTCGCCATCCAGGGCGTGCACTCCTAACTCAGCGCCGCCAGAGCGGCCGCGGATCTATCCAGGCGAGCAGTCGCCGAAGTGGGTGCATCCCGCGGCGAAGCTCGGTGCGTACGACCGCGGCGTTCGCCCAGGCCAGGCGCGGCGTCGCCGCATCCGTGGCCTCCGGTGCATAGCCGGCCCGGTCGAGCTGACCGGCCAGCTCGGCCACGTACGGCCGGGCGATCGGCGGCGCGGCACGAGTGACCTCGCCGCCGGTCATCGCACCGCGGACGTGAATGCCCGACTCGATGATCCGGTCGAGGGTCTCCTGCCACGCGCCGTACACGGCGCGTGCCGGCGGCCGTTTGCGTCGGCGCCGGCGGCGCTCGGCCTT
>JBDTXT010000498.1:0-2594 GCA_040006035.1 Pseudonocardiales bacterium
CGGTGTCATCGGCTGCCCGCAATCGCCTTCCGGGCTGCGGTACGCCGCCGTTCCCGAGCCGCCCACCGACCCGGCCGGGCCGGCGAGCCCGAAGTCGATGAGCCGCGACGTACCGGAGCGATCCACCAGGATGTTGCCGGGAGAAACGTCGCGGTGTACGACGCCGCTTTCGTGTGCGTGCGCGAGTCCGAGCAGGGCGCCGCGGACGACGCCGAGCGCCTGGGCTGTCGACAGCTTGCCTCCCATCGCCAGCACCGCCGAGAGCGTTGCGCCGTCGACCCATTCCTCGACGATGTACGCCGACTCCGCGTCCTCGACGTAGTCGTAGACCTTGACGACGTGCGGCTCATCCAACGCTGCGAGGAGGCGGGCCTCGGCGCGCCAGACTGCGCGCAGTTCGGGTGTCGGATACTCCAGGCCCTTGAGTGCGACGTCGCGCTCGAGCTGCAGGTCGCGCGCCTTCCAGACCGTGGCGGTGCTGCCGGTCCCGACCGGCCCGATCAGTTCGTAGCTGCCGACGACCGTCACCTGCCCATCTTGCCCCCACACACGCGCGGCGACCCGGACTTCAGCACGTCTTAAGCGGTCCTTCAGAGGGCCCGCGCAACCTCTCCGTATCGGCCCAGCCACCCCGGCCGGGGCCAAGAGAAAGGGAGCGCGAGATGAACACCACCCAGCAGTCCGCACACCAGGACAGCAGCACCGCGACGACCGTTCGTAGCCACCGCGTCCGCCTCCTGGGCCTGCGCGGCCGGCTCGCCAGCTCGTCGGCCGTCATCGTCGCCGCCGCAACCGCCCTGGCCCTCGCGGCATCGCCGGCGCAAGCAGTCAACAACAACGCGCCCAACGTCACCTGGAACAACGGGACCCTCGGCGCGACCGAGGCAACAAACGTCGCCTGCGACCCGGCGACCCGTTCGATGCTGGTGTCGGCCAGCGCGTCGCAGATGCAGTCGATCGGATTCGCCGGGCCGGTGGACGGCCCGTACGCCGGCGGCCAGTACCTCTCCTACCGGGTCTGGGCCCGCGATGTGAACAGCCCGAACTTCACCCTCATGTACAACTGGAGCCAATACCGGCTCATCAACGGCAGAATCACCAACTCGGTCGGCTTCATCTACCAGCCGGTGCTGCTCGGCCAGGTATGGATCAATGGTGCCGCGGGCCACAACTACCAGGTCATGGTCGACTACGCCTGGTACACCGGCACCGACATGACGTGGAGGGACTGGAACCCGCTGTACACCCAGGTCTACCGGGCCGGCTACTCGTCGTACGTTTTCAACGGATCGCGCTGCACGTTCTGAAGGTCGCTGAAGAGGACTCTGCCGGTGCTCCGCGAAGGAGCACCGGCAGAATCATGTCCGTGCGATCGGGGTCCTGGTGAACCGGGATTGCCCGGGACAACGACAGAGAGTCCAAAGGCCTTTGCGACGGACGTGTCAGGGACGGTGACGCCGTGCTGCTGATGACTGCTCTCGGTGTGATGCTCGCGGCCGGGATCGTGCTGACGCTGCGGTGGGGCGGGGTGCCCTACCAGCCGTGGTACGCGGCGCCGGCGGACTCGGCCGAGCCACCGTCACTACGAACTGCCGCGATGACCTACCTCCGTGGCGTCGCGGTGGCACTGGCCGGCGGCTTCTGGGCCGGCGCCCTCGTCACCGGACCGGCGGTGCGGCTCATCATGCGGCTGCTGGCGGTGACAGCCGGAGAGCGCGCCCAAGGGCTGCGGACCGAGGCCGACGAAGTGGTCGGTCAGATCAACTTGGACGGCACGATGGGGTTGTTCATCTTCGGAGGTGTGCTGCCCGCCCTCTTGAGCGGCGCCATCTACGTCGTTGTGCGCCGATGGCTGCCGGCCGGTCGCACCGGTGGCGTCGTGTTCGGCGTACTCCACCTGGTGCTCGCCGCGACCCACCTCGACCCCCTGCGCCCTGGCAATCGGGACTTCGGGCTGGTCGGACCCGGGTGGCTCTCCGTGCTGACCTTCGGCGCTGCCGCCGTCTTCCACGGAATGGCGGTGGTTGCCTTCGCCAACCGCTTCAGTACGACGTTCCCGCCGGCTACCGCCGAGAGATCTGCCTGGGTACGAAGCAGCCTCCCGCTCGCGCTGCCCGCCCTCTTCGCCATCTTCACCATTTTCATACCAGTAGCGATCGCTATCGGCCTCGTGGTCGCATTACTGATCACGCGGCTGGCGCACGTTTCACGGATCGCGAGGAGCCCGCGACTGATCCGCTTCGGCCGGGTCGCCATCACTCTGGCTGCCCTCGGCACCCTGCCGGGCACGGTCAGCGACCTCGTACACATCATCACGGCCTGACGCGCCCGTTTCCGCGGAAACGAGTTACCCACACGGGACCCGAGAAGGAGAGTGCGGGTGTACCTGGGACCGATTTGCGTCATCGAGACCAGCGAAACGCGGCGTGTCTCGCGCAGATCAGTCACAGGCACCGCCCGCGATTAGTCAGTCGTGGCCGTCAAATGTTTGAGTTGTGGCATGCCACTCATAGGTGAATACGAGGCGAGCCCGGTCGACTGGGCGCGTGAACAAGTCGAGTTGTATGAGCGGACCGGCGGCGTCGAGGGCAACC
>JBDTXT010000499.1:0-2573 GCA_040006035.1 Pseudonocardiales bacterium
CAACCCCGAGCCCACCTGCTCAAGATCGCGCTGATCCTCGTCCAACCAGTGCCTCACCTGCTCAGCAGCCAGCCCAGCCAACAAGACATCCGCCCGTAGATCAACATCACCAACCCCGGCCTCGCTCAACAGCAACCTGACGTGCTGCCCCCAAAACGCGTGCGCCCCAGTCCGAGACCTGGCTCCCGGCGCACTCGTCTCCGACATCAAGACCAAATCCAGCTGCGCCGCAACCAACTCCAGATAGGCAGCAACAAACGCGACGAGCCGATCAGCCGCCGGCGCACCCGGACCGAGCGGTGGCTGCCCACCGAGCACCCGAGCCTGCAATTGCTTCTCTCGCTCATCCAACAGCGCAACGGCGAGTCCGCCCTTGTCGCCGAAGCGCCGGTACAACGTCCCCTTGCCGACCCCCGCCTGCGCCGCGACCTCGTCCATCGTCACCCCAACCACGCCGCGCGCCGCGAACAGGAGCTCGGCCGCGGCGAGCACCCGGAGCCGGTTCCGAGCCGCATCCGCCCGCTCCCGGACGACCCCCTGGTCCAGGACGGGCAACTCGCTCCGACCCTCGGCGGCGGCTGGATTCGGCCCAGCGGGGTCACCCGTTGACGATCCGGACTGCAGTCCGCTACGTTGGGAAGACATAAACGGACTTTAGTCCGATTGAACGTCAGAACTCAAGGCGAAACCCCGACCAAGGAGCGACCATGACCCGCCTGCTGCACATCTCGTCCTCGCCGAGAGGGAGCGAATCCGAATCCCTGGCGATCGGCGAGACGTTCCTCGACAGCTACCGCGATATGCACCCGGACATCGAGATCGACACCTTCGACCTCTGGGACGGCTCGCTGCCCGCGTTCGGCCCCGCCGCGGCAGCCGCCAAGATGGCGGTGTTCGCCGGCGCCGACCCCGCTGGCGCTGAGGCGCTCGCGTGGCAGGCGGCGCGCGACACCTTCGATCGCTTCGCCGCCGCTGACAAGTACCTGTTCACCGTGCCGATGTGGAACCACGGCGTGCCCTACGTCCTCAAGCAGTTCATCGACGTGGTGTCCCAGCCCGGCCTGGTGTTTTCCTTCGACCCCGAACAGGGCTACGCCGGTCTGCTGAGCGGTCGCAAGGCCGCGGTCGTCTATACCGGCGCGGTCTGGGGACCGGACCGCGGAACCGGGTTCGGCCACGACTTCCAGCAGCCCTACTTCGACGACTGGCTGCGTTGGGCCGGCCTCACCGACATCACCTCGATCCGCTTTCAGCCCAACCTCGCCACCGCCGACGCCAAGGCCGGCCGGCAGGCCGCTCACGCCCAGGCCCGCGACGCCGGCAAGACCTTCTGACCAAGCCACTCACCTGAGGAGATCCACCATGACCGCCACCATCACGCGCGACGAGCTCAAGGTCGGCCTGGAGTCCGGCACCATCACCGCCGTGGACGCGCTGCCCGAGTCCTACTACAGCCAGCAGCACCTACCCGGCGCGCTGAACCTCGTCGCCGACGACGTCGAGGCCCACGCGGACGAGATGCTGCCCGACAAGTCCGCCGCGATCGTTACCTACTGCTCCAATGGGGCGTGCCAGAACAGCAGCCAGGTCGCGGCCGTTCTCGAGCGACTCGGCTACACCAACGTGCGCAAGTACGCCGCGGGTATCCAGGACTGGTACGAGGCCGGCCTGTCGACCGAGGGCGTGTCCACCGCAGCCCAATAAGCCGGCGGCCATTCGGGACAACCGTCGACACCCTCGCGCCAGATCGCCATGATGATGGGTGGGACTACTCGATGGGGGTCAACTCAATGTTCAAGGCACTGCTGCGTGGCGCAATCGCCGGAGCGGCCGGCACGACAGCACTCAATGCGGTCACCTACCTCGACATGGCAGTGCGCGCCCGCCCTGCGAGCGACACGCCCCAGCAGGCAGCGGAAAAGATCGCTGAACTGGCCGGGCGCCCAGTACCTGGGCACGGCGAGGAACGGGAGAACCGCCTCGGCGGGCTCGGGCCGCTCGCCGGCATCGCCACCGGCGTGGCGATCGGCGCGGCCGCCGGCTTGCTCGGCCCGGTGGTGCGCAAGCTGCCCACCGTGGTCGGTGCCGCGCTGCTGGGCGGGGCGGCGATGGCCGCGTCCGACGTGCCGCTCGCCAAGCTCGGACTGACCGACCCGACCACCTGGTCCGCAGTCGACTGGGCCAGTGACGTCGTCCCGCACTTTGCCTACGGCCTGGTCACCTACCTGGCCTTACAGCGCCGCTAGCCGGTAGATGCGCCCGGCGCTGGGGCAAGGTTGGGTTCGTGCCCACCGATTCTGACGCCGAGAAGCAAGAGGGAACCTTTACCGTCCTGCTCGCGCTGGGCGCGAACCTCGGCGTCGCGGTGCTCAAGCTCATCGCCGGGCTGATCTCCGGCTCGGGGGCCCTGCTGTCCGAGGCGGCGCACAGCATCGGCGACAGCACCACCGAGGTGTTGCTGCTGGTGGCGCTTCGACGCTCGGACAAGCCGGCCGATCGCACCCATCCCTTCGGCTACGGCAAGGAGCGCTACTTCTGGTCCCTGCTCGCCGCGGTGGCGATCTTCGTGTCCG
>JBDTXT010000500.1:0-2572 GCA_040006035.1 Pseudonocardiales bacterium
TCAACGCCCGGGATTTGCTGGTCTGGGCGCTCATCCCGGCGGTGATTTTAGTACTATGGATCTTTCGACGCACCGGGTTCGGTCTGCGCCTCAAAGCTGCCGGTGAGGCGCCGCTCGCTGCCCGCGCCGCCGGGGTGAGGGTGGCAACCGTTCGGTTCAGCAGTATCGTGATCAGCGGCGCATTCTGCGGCATCGCCGGCTCAGAGTTGGCGGTCGGATCTGTTCACCTGTTCAGTGAGAACATGACGGCCGGCCGAGGCATCATCGCCTTCGCGGCGGTCATCTTCGGATCCGGCCGTGTCGGCCGGACCGCCGTCGCCTGTCTGTTGTTCGGTTTCGCCCAGGCCCTGGCTGCGCTGCTGCAAATCAACAGCGCCTTGCCGTCACAGTTTGTGCTGATGCTGCCGTTCCTTCTCACCATCGTCGTGATCGCAGCTAGCGACGCACTGCGCCGCCGCCCCCGCAACGCGCCGCCCCCCCAGGACTCCACGGTCCAGCTAGTTACCCCCGGCACGCAGAGCGTCATCGTGGCAGGCCACCTGACCATCGACGAAATCCAACATGCAGACGGCACCGTCCTACCGGCAACCACCGGCGGCGCCGCTGCCTACGCCGCCCTGGGTGCCTTCTTGGCACAGGGGGAAGTAGTGGTCGTAGCCCGGGTGGGTCACGATTATCCCCTGAACCGGCTGAGATTGAAGCACACGGACGGTGGCCGCATCAATATCGACGCGGTGACGGTCGTCGACGGCCGGAGCATTCACAACATCGCGCGCTATCAGATCGATGGCACCAGAGTCTTCGACATCGAAAGCCTGGAAGTTCTCAAGGAGCAGACCCCCGGGCCCGCCGACCTGGACAATGTGAACGTGGCCGGACGCTGGGTGCTCGTTGCGGCGGCGCCGCTTCCGCAACAGAAACGACTGATTCACGCTTTGAAGGCCGACGGGGCGTTGGTCGGACTTGATACAGAAATTCACTACTTGACCGAACCTGGCTCACTGGAGGAGCTACGTCAACTCACCCGAAGCGTCGACTGCTTCCTCCCCAGCCTGGAGCATATCCGTCACCTGTTCGGTGCGCATATTGCTGCAGAGCCGGGTGCGCTCCAGAGTTTCGCGGCGTCCTTTGGCTGTGCGCTGACGATCGTCAAGTGCGGACATCAGGGCGCGGTGGTATTCGGACCCGAGTCGCCAACAGGACTGGCAGTGCCGGCGGTGCCGGGTCTGAACGTCACCGACCCGACCGGTGCGGGCGACGCCTTCGACGGAGCCTGCCTGATCGGTCTGGCCCGAGGCGAGCAGGCCACCGCCGCTACCGTCACCGGCTGCGTCGCGGCCTCTTTTGTGGTCCAGGCGGCGGGCATCTCAGTGCCCGCAATTTTCTCCGCAGACGAACGCACGGCGCGTTACCGTCTGTGCTCCCCATTTGAACCCGCCGTGATGGAAAGGCAAGAGCTTGTCTGATACGACCGTTGAAAGCCGACAATCCGGAGCTGACGGGGCAGGATTGTCGCTGTTGGAAACCGAAATTCCACGGCAACCCGACGTACTACTCCGGGCCGCAGATTCGTTCGCCGGACCGATCGCCAAGTTGTTGCAGCTGCTGTCCGAGCGGGAGATCGACGACTGGGTCGTCACCGGTTGTGGTGACAGTCTGTTCGCCGGTGTGTGCGCCGAGGTCTGGTTCGCGCAGCTGGCAGCCCGGCGGCTGCGGGCTGTGCCGGCCATGCAACTGTCCCGGGAAATTTATGAAGGCCTCAGTCCACGCTCGATCGTCTTCGCTGTTTCGCACTCAGGGACCACCGCCCGCGTGATCGAGGCCGTTCGCGCCGCTCATTCGCGCGGGGCATTGGTCATCGCGGTCACCGCGAACGGGGCGTCCGAGCTCGCCCGGTCCGCCGACTTCTGCCTGAACAATTCGGTCGTCGACGAGCGGTCGAATTGTCGAACCGCCAGCTTCCAAGCGGTTTTGCTGCTGATGCGGATGATCGCCGAGGCGCTGGCTGCTGCCGACGGCCGCGCGACCCGGCCGTTTGAACCCGCCTCCCTCGAGCCGTACATCCAGGAATCGAGGCGGCAGGTCGACCGGCTCAGCGACCACGCCCTGCACGGTGATCACTGGATCTTCACCGGGAGCGGGCTGGGGCTGGGCGCAGCCGAGTACGGAAGTGCGAAGGTCTATGAGGCCGCGAGCCTGCCGGCGCACAGCGTCGAACTCGAACAGTTCATTGGTTCCTGGGACGTATTGGACCGCTCTCAGCAAACCCTGATCGGCTACGCCGGCGCAGCGCTGGGCCATGGTGCGACCCTGGGCAAGCGAATCTGGCGCTGCGACCTCCGCATCCGCCTCAATATCGGACCGCTGGACGCCGTCCAGCGCGACCGCTGCTTGCCGAACGGTGGCATCGCAAGAGGGATCAAACAGATGCTGCAGCGTTTCGGCATGACCAACCTCGACTGCGAAGTACGCTTGCTGCTCAAGCCGGAGTGTATTCGCCCCGCCGTGCTGACTGCGAGCGGGCCGGCGCCAGACCGGCTGGGGTGGGGGAGTTTTCTCGCCGCCGTCCCGG
>JBDTXT010000501.1:0-2571 GCA_040006035.1 Pseudonocardiales bacterium
GACCGAGGTCGACGGTCGCATCTCCGTTGCCTTCGACGGCCAGGCGATGGACCCCGACACTGCTCCATCGGCCAGGCTGTCGATCCGACTCGACAGCCTGCGTTCGGGCAATGCGCTCTATGACGCCGAGCTGCTCCGGCGGGTGAACGCACGGCAGCATCCGGAGACGATCATCGCTTTGCGCGACACCGAGCATCCAGGGCTCGGATCGCTATCGCGTCACCGGCGACCTCACCTTTCACGGCCGTATCTGCACGATCGCCGGGACGCTGCAGACCCAATGGCTGGACAACGGGCGCCTACGCGTGAGGGGCGAGCAGATCGTCGACATTCGGGATTTCGATATCGCCGCGCCTTCGATGTTGATGCTGCGGATCTATCCCGATGTGCGCGTCCAACTGCAATTCGACGCTGAGGTAATCGCTGAACGGGTTTGACTGAGGTGCAGACGACAAAAGAGAGGCCGGGCTCGTCATGGGCATTTTATTGGCAATTGCAGTGGGTTACGTACTCGGGGCCAAGGCAGGCGAGGAGGGCTTCGAGGAAGTTGTCGACTCGGTCAACGCGATACGCAAGTCCGACGAGTTCCACAGCCTGGCCAAGGTGTTACGAGCACACACGAGCCATGTGCTGAGGGAGATCGCGAAGGCACTCGACGAGGAGTCGGAGCAGGCCGGCATGACCGAACTGTTGGAGCGGGCCCGCAAGCTCACCCAGGGATTGATCCCTACAGCGCGCGCATCCTGAGATAGCGAGCGACATCCGGTGCCGATTTGATCGCTACCCATGCGATGCCGACTAGCGCTGCCCACCTCAAGACTCGAAACATGCCGGTCAGCGTCCCACGAAATCGCCGCTGAGCCCAGTGGGCAGCTCAGGATTCGACGAATGACGCGGTGCCCTGCAGCTGCACCTCGGTGTAGCCGTCACGCTGGCCGAGGTCGAACCCGGGCGCCAATGACGTGCGGTGGATCGAGGTGATGCCCAGCGTGGTGATCATCATCGGCTCGCCGGATCGCACCCGTACCGTGGGCACCAGCAGGCTGAACGTCGTCGATCCGAGGTCGGGCGTACGGCTGAGGACCACCGTCACGACGGTGCCCAGGGCGTTGTCCTCGCTCTGCACCTGGTCCTTCTGGAAGAGCATTTGCGTCTGGGCATCGATGTAGGAAACCTGCAGACTGCCGTCGAGACTAGGGCTCAGAGTGACGCTGATGTTGGGACCGGCCAGGACAAAGAAATTCGCATCGATGAGGTCCGGCATGGCGCTCTCCTCCTCTGGCCGCAGCAATTCGATAACTCCGCAGAGTACGCGGTCGACGCCCTTTACTGGTCGGAATCGCACATATCAGCGCTTGCCCACTGCACTCGCCTGAGCCCTGGCCAGCTTCACGGCCTGCGACAAGCCGGCGACGTCGTAGGCACCATGGTGGCGGCGCCCGTTGACGAAGAAGGTCGGAGTGCCCGCGACACCGCTGAGGTCGGCACCGTCGACGTCCTCGGCCACCCTCGGCGCTCCGTCGTGGCTCTTGAGCGCCTCGAGGAAGCGCTCGGTATCCAGGCCGAGATCGCCGGCGTAGCCCACCAGGTCACGCGCCTTCAACGCGCCCTGGTGGGCGAGAAGCAAGTCGTGCATCGGCCAGAACGCGCCCTGCTGGGCCGCCGCCTCCGAGCCCTCCGCAGCCAACTGGGCGTGCGGGTGCACGTCGCGCAACGGCAGGTGTCGCCACACGTAGCGCAGGTCGCCGAAGTCGGTGAGCAACTCTCGGACCACCGGCTCGGCCTGCCCGCAGTAGGGACACTCGAAGTCGGCGTACTCCACCAGGGTCACCGGCGCGCGCTGCGGGCCGCGGATGTGATCGCGCTCGTCCTCAACAGGTACGGCGAGGTCGACGATCGTCTCGGCCGTGCCCAACAGGGCCCGGACCTGCAGTCGCGGCGGCAGCAGGTCGGTCGCCCGGAAGAGCAGCCAGGTCAGCGCCGAGGCCAGCGCGGCCGCGCTCAGGATGCCCAGCTTGGCGCGCTCGAGGTCCACGCTGTGATCCGGGCCGTGGAAGGCCAGGGTCGCGATCAGCAGGGAGACGGTGAACCCGATGCCGGCGATGGTGCCGCCGCCCGCGACCGCCGCCCAGCCGACCGGTGGCCGCAACCGCCCGCGGCTGAGCCAGGTGACCAGCCAGGACGTGCCGAGGATGCCGACCGGCTTGCCGATCACGTACCCACAGATGATGCCCAGGGAGATCGGCGACCGGAACGCAGCTGCCAGGAAACTGAGGTTGATGGAGATCCCGACATTCGCGAGTGCGAACAGCGGCACGATCACGTAGCTGGTCCACGGGTGATAGAGCTGCTGCAACCGGTCGTTGGGCGAGATGGCGGTCTCGAGGCCGGCCCGGGCCTCGCGGGCGAGCTCCGGCGTGGGCTGCTCGCGGAAGGACCGGAACAGCTCCGCGGCCCGGTCGAGGTCGTCGCGCCGGGCGGTGTAGGCGTAGGTCATCAGCCCCATCGCCAGGCCGACGACCACCGGGTCGATGCCCGATTTTTGCAATGCGACCCACGTCGCGAGCCCCA
>JBDTXT010000502.1:0-2559 GCA_040006035.1 Pseudonocardiales bacterium
CTACCGCGTGATCCGCCACGGTTAGCCGATCAACTACGTGCTGTCATCGGGCGGACTGCTCTCACCGAACGCGGCAGACATCCGGACGTTCACGTGGCCGACAGTTGGTTGCGGATAGCGGGTTCAGGGGCGATGTTCTGGTTGAGGTGAAAGAGGTTCTGCGGATCGTAGCGCCGCTTCAGGTCGCAGAGCCGGTCGTAGTTTGGACCGTAGGCGGTCCGCACCCGCTCGTGTTCCTCCGCGTCGCCGGTGGGCGGCCGATGTTCTAGATCAGCCGTGGAGCACGGTTCATCACACCGGCACGCCAGCGCAAGCCGAAACGGTGGCACAGGTGGGTGCGCCCGGTGCGGATTGGCGCGGTGCGCATCGCGACGTTGGCCGGGTCGCTCCACGCACTTTCCGCATTCGGCAGCGCTACCGAGCCGCTCCGCATTCCTGACGAAGTCGCTCGGTTTGTTCAACAGCCAGTGGCGACATCGGCCACGAACTACTTTCCGTCGCCCGAGCTCGTTGACCGCCCGCAGCGCTGGGCCAGCATCCATAGGAAACCGTCGAACGCCCGGATACAACCGACCGCGCAACTTCGAATCGATGTGTTACAGGTGCGAGTCCCGTCGGGGGAGCACATTGCGCTGCCGGTGTGCGGAGGTCGAACGCTCGTTTAGGCCTCGACGGCGACTTCTGCAGCGTCGTCGAGGGCGACCTCGCGGGCCGGGCGGACGAGGCTTGGCAGCACGAACAGCGCGATCGCTGCCGCGACCACCAGGAACACCGTCGACACCGCGAAGGCTCGGGTGTACCCGCCCGTCTCCGAGATGCCCGAACCCGAGCCGGCGAGCGCGTGCGTTCGCGCCGCGGCGATGGTGAGCAGCACTGCCAGTCCGAGCGATCCGCCGATCTGGCGCGTCGTGTTGATCAGGCCTGAGGCCAGGCCGGCGTCCTGCGGCCGTACGCCACCGGTGGCCGACAGCGTCACCGGAACGAAGGACATGCCGATCCCAAACGTGATCATCGCGCCCGGCACCCCGACGTGCAGGTACGAGCTGTCGGCGTGCAGGCGCGAGAGCAGCAGCATGCCGCTCGCCGAGATCAGCGGTCCGGTAACGAGCAGGGTGCGCGTCCCCAGCCGCTGGACGAGGCGGGACGAGAGCTGCGTGCCGATGATGATCGCGATCGGCATCGGCAGAAACGCGACGCCGGTGCGCAGCGGGCTGTATCCCTTCACGTCCTGCAGGTACTGCGAGAGGAAGAAGAACAACGAGAACATCACCGCACCGATGAGCACCATGATCAGGTTCGCCCCGGTGAGCGCGCGCGAACGGAACAGCCGCAGCGGCACGAGCGGATGACGGTGCCGAGTTTCGATGACCAGGAAGATCGCGATCAACGCCACGCCGATCACGAGGTAGGAGATCACCGACGGTGCACCCCACGAGTGGGTGTCAGTCGAGACGATCCCGTAGACGAGCGCGACCAGTCCGCCAGTGACCGTGAGCGCGCCGGTCCAGTCGAGCGTCGGTCGCTCGCCTTCGGCATGTGACTCAGTCACCGCATACCGCGCGACCAGGAAAACGAGCAGCCCGATCGGGACGTTGATGAACAGAATCCAGCGCCACGACAACAGGTCGGTCAGGACGCCACCGGCGAGTACGCCCGTGGCTCCGCCCGCGCCGGCCACCGCGCTCCACATGCCCAGCGCCCGGGTGCGGGCCTTCGGTTCAGTGAACGTCGTGGTCAGGATGGTGAGTGTCGCCGGCGCCAGCACCGCACCGCCGAGGCCCTGCAGCCCGCGCGCCACGATCAGCTGCCCGCCGGACTGGGCCAGGCCGCCGACCAACGACATCGCCGAGAACAGCGTCACGCCGATCAGAAACAGCCGCCGCCGTCCCCACAGATCAGCGGCGCGCCCGCCCAGCAGCAGGAAGCCGGCGAACGTCAGGGTGTACGCGTTGAGCACCCACGCCAGCCCGTTCTGCGACATGTGCAAATCACGCCTCATGTCCGGCAGCGCCACGTTCACGATGCTGATGTCCAGCACCACCATGAACTGGGCCACGCAGACCACCGCGAGCACGAGAGCTGCGGGGCGGGTGCGGGATGCGTGGATGCTGCGCTGGACAAAAGCCGGAGCTGACATCACCCCATCTCCAGCACCTCGACGCGCCTGAGTATTCCGAGAAGACATTCACGCGGGTAAATTGGAGCGGCTGATGTCGCAGGTTGACCACCTCAGGGCGGGCGGCCTGTCGACATTGATCACCGGTTCCCCTACGCCTGCGCGGATGACGACGAGGGTCGAGTCGACATCCGACGGGTTGCCTTCTCGGTGCGTAGCGTGTGGCGCGACGCACAGGCAGATCCGGACTTTGTGTCGCGATCTTGAGACCGCCGCGGGACCTTCGGGACGCCCTTAACCCTGCCTGAATGCCCGTTGTCGACCGTGCTCTCGACATCGCTGAGGGTGACCTGCCGACTCTTTGGGCGATCGGAGTAAGCCGTTGGACGGCCAACCACGGGCTGCCGCTGGAGGGTCGACTTGTGCTGGACAAGGTGACTGCG
>JBDTXT010000503.1:0-2548 GCA_040006035.1 Pseudonocardiales bacterium
GACGCGAGCGCGGCGAAGGCGAGGAAGAGAATCAGCGCCGCGCTGATCACCAGGCGTCCGGTGCGCCCGATGCCCTTCGATCACGGCAGCATTGGTCGATCGCGTGCTGCTCGTGGCCACGGCGGGAATGGCGACGGCCGCTCAGGCTCGACCCTCGGTTGCGACGGGCAACGACATCAGCTGGCCCCAGTGCGGCCAGACCTACCCATCGGGTCAGGCCTTCGCCATCGTCGGCCTGAACGGGGGCAAACTCGGGCCTGACAGTTCAAGAGATCGGGCGACTGATCGGCAAGCCACAAAGGCAACGACGGCCCGCTGCTGGCCAAGTTGCGCAGCCGCGGCAGACCGGGGCGGGTTGCTCAACACCGGCGGGGTAGGCAAGAACGATCCCAACGACGCCCGCACGGTCGCGGTCGTCCGCTGCGCTCAACCGGGCTGCGACAGGTCACTGCCGCGGAGCACACCGCTGTGACGAAGGTAGGGATCGAGCACCACCGGCACCTGACCTGGATGCAAACCAAGATCGCCAACCAGCTTTAACGCAGTGTTGTGCGAACTGGTTCCCGGCGGCTTGCCCGAGAGACCAGCGCCCCGACGGTCACCGCGGACTGAGGACGTCGGAGCGAACCCCAGCGATGACGGGTGGCCGCCCGAAGACGACCGCCCGTCACACGTGCTGGCTGGCTACGGGGTCGGGTCGGGGTACCCGCCGCCGTAGATGTCGCTGTTGCCGAAGTCCGGCGCGGCGGCGCATGCGGTCGGCGGGAACGGCTTCGCGCTCGGCGGGGTACCGAGCACCAACAACTGCCGGTAGGCGTCGATCGCCGGGCAATCCTGCGCGTTGCGCACGTCGTTCCACACGGCGGCGCCATATGTGTTGGTGGCCACCGCGTAGTTGTAGTCGCCGAGGAACTCAGTGCTCAGCCCGTTGGAACTCGCCCCGCGGGCATCACCTTCCGCACCGACATGCACGGTGGTGAACGTCCCGGGCACGAGACCTGGTCGAGCCCCGATGTCAGCGTGCCTCACCACGCCGTGCATCATCCGCGCAGTCGAGGTGTCGGGCTGCCAATCCTGCAGGTAGCCGTTGTAGGTGAGGTAGGCGTCATTACCGTTCGGCGAGATCGCGATAGCCGGCTGGTTGGCGCGACCCTCGCTCAATGTCGAGATCGCAGTCGGCGCGGAGTAGTTGTTGCCGCCGTTGGTGGAGTACTCGAGGTAGGCGGTCTCATTGTTCTGGCCCGCCGAGTCGTCGGACCAGGACAGCAGGATCTCGTTGGTCGCGTCAGTGCCGGTCGGCGCACCGTTGGCGATGTCGAGGCTCGGGAAGACGTCGGTGCGGGCACCGGCGACCCCGTCGATGGTGTACCGGCCCTGCACCGGGTCGAGCTGACCGATGCCCGCGGTGACCGCGACGACCTGCGGGCGGCTGAAGGTGGCCCCGCCGTCGTAGGAGCGCTGCTGGTAGAACACGCCCGAGTTGAGCTGCTTGGAAAACCCGGAGTAGACGAGGACGACGGTGCCGTGGCTGTCGGTCCGCACCGCACAGCCCTGGCGGCCACCCGTCTGGCCGTTGTTGGTCGCGGCCGACACCTGCGTCTGGGTCCAGGAGTCCCCACCGTTGGTGGAGCGGGCGACGAGCACCGGCTCCGGGGTCGCGTTGCCCTGACCGTTGCCACGGAAGCCGACGTTGCAGATGTAGACGTTGCCGTAATGCCGGCTCGTCTGCGCGTAGTCCGCGGCGATGGACTCCTTGTCGCTGAACAGCGCGGCGTTCTGCCGGCTGACCAGCACCGGCGCCATCCAGGCGCTCTTATCACCGGCTGCGGCACCCGCAACGTTGTCGGTGCGGGAGACGTAGGCCGCCTCGGCGCCGCTGAAGGCTTGCTTGCCGGGGAAGTTCGAGGCGAGGGTGGCGTAGTACAGCCGGGATTCCGAACGACTGAAACCGCCGCCTGCGAGTGGCTTCGGGCCGAACGCCAGCTCGGGGTCGCCGCCGCTCACCAGCCCGTGCTCGTAGTACCTGGGCAGCGTCCCGATCGGGCCTGGGTACGTGCCGGTCCCAGTGCGCGCGCTGTAGCCGGTGTAGGTGGGCTGCACCCAGCCGGCGCCGCTGGTGGTGGAGAAGTACACGCCCGAGACACCGACGCCGGGCGTGAACGGACACGGGGAAGTCGCGCTCGGGTGACACGGCGCCAGGTCGATCTCGTCGTTGGAACCGGACGCCAGCACGTTAGGGTGGCGCGGGTCCACGGCGAGGCCGGGCTCGTTCTGCTTGTTCTGGGGGAACGGCGTCGCCGGACTACCTATCGACACGCGCGAATCGCCACCCGATGGGGAGGCCAGCGCCACGATCGGGCTCATCGTTACCGCGACAGCAGCTGCCACGACCGTCAACCTGGACAAACGCATCGGTGTCTCCTCGGTCCTCATGGGTCCTGTGTGCGATGCCGACCCGAACAGCCCTCGTGGGACGGTACGGCTCGAACTAGGCAAAGCCTCCCTGACACTGCTGCACCACCGCTCAACCGTCAAGTGCACCCGGGTG
>JBDTXT010000504.1:0-2543 GCA_040006035.1 Pseudonocardiales bacterium
GCTCGCTCGTGCAGGCGAAGGTCGAGGCGTCGGTCCGACCTGAGTCGATCGCGCTCGGGGTGTTCGGAGGCGTCGCCGGTTTCGCGACGATCGCGATCGCGACGCTCATGATCAGCTGGCAACTGCGCGCGGACGATGATGGCTTACGGGTCCTGCGCGCCCTTGGTGCCGATCCCAGGCTGACGAGCCTTGACGGGGCGCTCGGAATAACGGGAGCCGTTTTCATCGGTGCATTGGTTGCGGCAATCGCTTCAGTGCTGGTGTCGCCGCTGACCCTCATCGGCCCGTTAAGGCCGGTGTATCGAGGTCGTGCGTTGGACGCGGACTGGCTGGTCACTACAGGTGGTCTCGCCGTGCTCCTCGTAGTGCCATCTGTCGCTGCTTTCGTGCAGGGTTACCGGGCAGCGCCGCATCGGCTCGCGACGAGATCTCAAGCTTCGCCCCCACGGACGTCCACCGTTGCCCGGGCAGCTGCAACCGCGGGAGCACCTCTACCAACGGTGGTGGGTCTCCGGATGGCCCTCGAGGCTGGTCGCGGCCGCACCTCCGTGCCAGTGCGATCCACTCTGGTCGGCGCGGTCGTGGGGATAGCGGTAGTGACCGCAACACTGACGTTCGGTAGCGGCCTGCACACGCTCGTCACCCATCCCCGCCTCTACGGCTGGAACTGGACCTACGCGATCAGTGCAACCAACATCGTCCCCCCGCAGGCAACCGCTCGGCTCGACACCGATCCGGCAGTCGCGGCCTGGACCGGCTATCACCAGACCACGCTTCACATCGACCGAGAAATCGTTCCGCTCCTGTTGACCGCACCCGGGTCGGCTGTCGCGCCGCCGATCTTGTCAGGGCATGGGGTCGAGGCCGAAGGACAGATCGTGCTCGGAGTCTCCACGTTGGCCGACCTGCACAAACGCGTCGGCGACGCGGTCGTGGCCACCTACGGCAAGCCGGAAGACATGCCGTTTTACATCCCACCGACAAGGCTGACCATCGTCGGGACTGCAACACTGCCCGCCCTCAGCAAGCCCGGCAACGGTCAGGACCACCTAACGATCGGTCGTGGTGGGATCGTCACCTTGAACTTGGTACCACCTGCGTTCCAAGCGGTTTTTGACAATCCCGAGCCGACCCTCAACGGGCCCGAACTGGCACTGATACGCCTGAGTGCTGTCAGCAAGGCCGACGGGTTAGCGGCGATGCAACGAATAGCCGACCGGGCAAACGATGCCTTTGCCGCACTGCCGGGAGGCGCGGTCGGCAATCACGTGGTGGTGCTCTCCGTCGAGCGCCCAGCGCAGATCGCCAACTTCAAGACGATGGGGGCGATCCCACTGCTGCTGTCCGGTGGCTTGGCATTCGGGGCGATTGCGGCCCTCACCTTCAGCACCGCCTTGTCGGTCAGACGACGCAAACGAGACCTGGCAGTGATGAAGGCGCTCGGCTTTACTGGACCACAATTGGCTGCCGCCGTAGCCGTCCAAGCGTCCGTCGCTGCGGTCTTGGGCATCGTCGTCGGAATACCGCTCGGAGTCATCAGCGGTCGGGCCCTCTGGAGGGAGTTCGCCCGCCAGATCTACGTCGTACCCGCAGCGACTGTGCCGTGGCTGTCGATCGGGTTGGTCGCCCTCGGTGCATTGATCCTGGCCAATGTCGCTGGGGCAATTCCTGGTCGATCGGCCAGCCGAATCTCGGTGGCCACGACCCTGCGCGGCGAATGACGCCCCTGGACCTGCTGACCGCGCGCTCAACAGCGGTGTGCCGACGATGAACACGATGACGGAAGCAGCAGCGCTAGCACTAAACGCGCGACCAGCCGCCGGTGCCGCTCGCCGATGGTGACCAGCCGAGACAACGCTTCGCGAAGCACGGCGCGTCCTTCCCGCCCGGCACTTGAGTGTCGGCTGCGGTCAAGTGTGGCCAGAGATGACTGCTTCAAATGGGACGCCACACGGCAAGTCCGACCGGAGACCTGAGGTACCCATGCTGGGCGTCACTCGGCATCCGAGCGGATGCTTGGGTGACCCAGCGGGCCTGCAACCTGCTCATGACGCTCGACGACGCCGGGAGGACCGTCACGTGCCTGATCCGCGACCGAGACGCCAAGTCACCCGTGCCTTCGACGACGTGTTCACCGCCGCCGGGGTCGTTGTCCTGCAGAGGCCGCCCCAGGCGCCTCGCGCGAACGCGTTCGCCGAACGATGGACCGGCACCGTCCGCCGCGAATGCCTCGACCGGTTGCTCATCGTGAACGAGCACCACCTCCTGCGGCTTGACTACTGCCGCCGTTGCGGCGAACGCCTCGACACAGACGTCACTGAACCGGCTCAGGCCATCGACATCGTCATAGTTGACCGGCCGTGGGCTCCCGGTGCGCGCCGGTGACGGGGTACGCCGCGCCGGGCTCATGACCTCGGCGCGGTCAGCCTCCGGCAGTACCGCTGACCGGGAGGGCGTACACGAACACGTTGTCCTCGTACTCCCAGTGCCGGGTCGAAGGGGCCACCGCATGACGCGAGCAGCAGCCGGCCCGTCGGCGCCTG
>JBDTXT010000505.1:0-2540 GCA_040006035.1 Pseudonocardiales bacterium
CGGGTTCTCGGCGATCGGCATCTTCGACGGCGTGCAGTACGCCCAGAACGACCCGCAGCGGCTCATCGGCTGCCCCAACTTCGCCGACTTTGTCTGCCCGGCCCTCGTCTACGGCGGCACCACCGGTTACCTGGCGCCGGCCGACATTGCGAGCCTGCAGCACGCCTCGGTCGAGAGCTACCTGTCCAAGATCAAGATACCGGTGCTGCTCGACCAAGGGCAGGTCGACACCCTGTTCAACCTGAACGAAGCCGTGGCGACCTACCGCGCACTCAAGGCTCAGAAGACGCCCGTCGCGATGTTGTGGCGCGAGCAGGGCCACTCCGGCGGCACCCCGTCAGCGGTGGGCCGCGCCTACGAGGACGGCCGCATCCAGGCATGGTTCGACCATTACCTCAAGGGTCAGGCGGTGAGCACCGGATCAGCGTTCGCCTATTACCAGGACTGGACGGGGACCTTCGCGGAGTCCGGGTCCTACCCGGTGGGTAAGTCGTCGCGCTACTACCTTTCCGGCGGCAACGCGCTGGTCGGCGACCCGCTCCAGGTGACCTCGGGCTCGCAATCGCTGCTTACGCCGCCGGCCGGCCTGCCGACGAGCCTGGGCGGGTTGGACGCCCTCGGCTCGACGGTGCCGACTGCGCTGGACCTGCCCGACACGAACCTGCCGGGGACTTATGTCCAGTGGCAAACGCCGGCGCTGACCCGGCAGGTGACCGTGGTCGGTTCACCGACCCTCGACGTGCAGGTCAGCGCACCCACGGCCGAGCTCACCTCCGCGCTCGGCCCGGCAGGCCAGCTGGTGCTGTTCGCGAAGCTCTACGACGTGGCCGCCGACGGCACCGCCAGCCTGATCCACGGACTGGTGGCCCCCATTCGCATCGCCGATCCCACCAAGCCGGTGCACATCACCCTGCCGGGCATCGCCCATCGCTTCGCCGCGGGTCACCGCATCCAGATCATGCTGGCCGGGGGAGACCTGAACTACCGGGGCGGGCAGACGCCGACCCTGGTCACAGTGACGAGTGGGCCGAGCGGCCAACTACTGACCCTGCCTGTCGTCAACTGACCCGGGAGTCGACCGGCGGCTGGCTGTGAGCTCGCCCTAACCCGGGTGGCGGGGGGCGTCCCTTGATGCACAATGGACCCGCGACGAAGATTTGATGTGGATCCGGTGCAGAGCGCAACGAACAAGTCCGTCCGCGCGTCTAATGACTGTAAGCCGATCGTAACTGCCACCTGCCGGGTGTTCGGCGTGGCGTGAGCGACAATGAGCAGGGTCCCGGTCGTCGGTCGGGGCCAGGGAATACGCAGGGGGATCAGTGGTTGCGGAGGCCGCAGTGTCCGACATGGTGCCTGAGAAGCCGGCACACGAGGCTGCTCTCCCGCGGCACGCAACCCCGATCCGTCGGCGCGTTGGATTGTCGGCCGCCGCCTCGACCGTCGTGGCGATGCTGGCCCTGTCCGGCTGCACGTCCGGCAACGGTGGCACTACCGCCAAGACCGCCGCCCCGATCCCCGGTGCCCCCAAGGACACGAACTCCACATCCGATAAGCCCTCGACCCCCGCTGCGCCCAAGGCCGTCATCACCGCCGCGCCCGCCGCGGGCGCGCTGATCAGCCCGGTTCAGCCTGTCACCGTCGCAGTGAAGGACGGCCAACTCACCTCGGTCAAGCTGATCAATCCCGACGGCAAGATCGTCGCCGGCCAGCTGGCCGCCGACGGTCACTCGTGGAAGAACACCGAGGAACTGGGTTACAGCAAGACCTACACGCTTTCCGCGGTCGCGAAGGGTGCCGATGGCACCGCGGCCAGCAAGAAGACGAACTTCACCACGGTCACGCCGGACAACATGACCATGCCTTACCTGCAGCGCCCAGGCGGCTACGGCCTCAACGACGGCGGCACCTACGGCGTCGGCATCGTCCCGGTCGTGCACTTCGACGAGTCGATCACCGACAAGAAGGCGGCCGAGAAGTCGCTGATCGTCACCACGAACCCGAAGGTCGAGGGTTCCTGGAACTGGGTCGACGACACGAATGTGCACTGGCGGCCCCGTCAGTACTTCACGCCCGGAACCAAGGTCACGGTGAACGCAAAGGTCTACGGCGTCCAGGTCGGCTCGGGCCTGTACGGCCAGGCCGACAAGAGCGTGTCGTTCACGATCGGCGCCAAGCACATCGCCATCTCCGACGACGTGTCCAAGACGGTAAAGGTCTACTTCAACGACAAGCTGGTCCGGACCATGCCAACGTCCATGGGGCGCGGCGGGTATGTCGCCGGCAAGAACGGCCTCAAGATCTCGCTGTCGACGATGTCCGGCATCTACACCGTGCTCTCCCACGAGAACCCCGCGATCATGTCCTCGGACAGCTACGGGCTCCCGGCCAACTCCCCGGCCGGGTACGCGCCGGAAAAGGTCTACTGGGCGACCAAGATCAGCACCGACGGGATCTATCTCCACGAGCTCAACGCGACGATCTGGGCGCAGGGCAACACCAACGTGTCGCACGGCTGCCTGAACATGAACACCGACAACGCG
>JBDTXT010000506.1:0-2526 GCA_040006035.1 Pseudonocardiales bacterium
ACGGTCCGCCGGCAACTCCAGCGCTTCCACGGTCGCCTAGCGCAGTAGCAGGATAGCGCCTGGACGGACATCGCGGACATCGCCAGGTTTGCCGGGGTGCGGGCGCCGAGCTGGATGATGCCGGTGGCGAGCCGGATCGTCGAGGTGCACGCGGCGAGGTAAGCGCCGGGGTGAGGGCGTCGGCGGCCCAGTACTCGGGCACCCACACCGAGTCGGCACCGAGACGCTCGGCCTCGCGGACGAAGTCGACCGCTGCCGCGTCGAGGTTCGAGATCGCGATACCGGCGTGCAGCGTCATCCGCGTGCCTCAGCGAGGGTCTTGATGCCCTGCAGGGTGGCGGTCAGGTTGCGCTCGAACTCCCGGAGTCGCCGGGCGATGATGCGCTCCTCCTTGTCCGGCATCGCGGTGATCGCGATCGTCAGGCCGGACGGGGCAGGGCCGATGCGTGCGCCGTAGCGGACGTGGACCCCGCCGGGGTGCGGGTCGAGCTCGAACCACCAGCTCGCGGACGGGTGCTGCGGGTCGTTGACGTCCCAGGCGAACGCGCGCGGTGGCTCATACCTGCAGACGTAGCAGATGGTCTCCCACTCGCCGAGCGCGTCGTGCCGGTTGCGGCCGCGGAACCGTGCCCCCGGTCCTGGGGAGTCGTCGATCCAGGCGGCGCCGAGGAACTCGTCGGAGAACCGGGCCGGTAGCTTGATGTCGCTGACCAGCGCCCACACCTGCTGGAGGGGCGCGTCGATGACCACGCTGACCTCGACGGTCGGTCCGCTGGCGTACCTCATGCCGCGGCCGCCAGCAGCTCGGAGAGCTCGGCGACGACGTGGTCGAGCGGCGCGGTGCTGCGCTCGGCGCGGCACAGCACGACGGCGCCCTGCGTCGCGGACAGCACCAGGTTGGCCAGGCTTCGGGCCCGCTTCGGGGTCACGCCGCGCCGGGTGAGCAGCGCGGTGAACTTCGCCTGCCACGTGGCAAACACCTCGGCAACGAGACGGTCGGCGCCCGGGATCTGCTCCGCGCCGCCGACGGCGAGCGCGACGACAGGGCAGCCGCTGCGGTAGTCGGTCCGCACGAGCATTCGCCGCCAGAACGCGGCGAAGTCGTCCAGCGCCTCGCGCGGCTCCTTCCCGGTGGCGGCGTCGATGGAGCGGCTGATCCGGTCGCCGACCATCTGGACCGCGTCCAGCACGAGCTGGTTCCGCCCGCCCGGGAAGTGGTGGTAGACGCTCCCGCGCGGCGCGCCGCTGCGCGCGAGGACCGCGTCGATGGTCGTGCCGGCCGTGCCCTGTTGGCTGAGCAGGTCAGCGGCGGCGTCGACCATCCGCTGCTTGGTGTCCGTCGTCCGCGGTGCCACCAGTCCTCGTCTCGCTCCGGATTCCAATGAAGCCAACATTATGCCATAGTGCATAGAACGGCAGCCGGAGGCGCGGCCGGATGAGAGGGCGAGCATGAGCGGCGGCCGCGCGGGTTTTGGGGGATATCAGATGGCTGAGCTGCGACTGCGGGTGAACGGGCGCCAGGAAGTACTCACTGTCCAGCCGCAGGTCAGCCTGCTGGACGCGCTGCGCGAGTACCTCGGGCTGACGGGGACGAAGAAGGGCTGCGACCAGGGCGCGTGCGGTGCCTGCACGGTGCTCGTCGACGGCGTGCGGATCCTTTCCTGTCTGGCCCTGGCGGTGCAGTACGAGGGCCGGGAGATCACCACGATCGAAGGGGTCGATCATCCGCTGCAGGAGGCGTTCGTCCGCCATGACGGCCTGCAGTGCGGCTACTGCACCTCCGGCCAGATCTGCTCGGCGATCGGGATGCTGGCCGAATACGAGGAGGGCGCGCCCAGCGCCGCGACCGAGCATCTGGCCGCGGCCGGCGGCGAGCTGACCCCTGCCGAGATCCGGGAGCGGATGAGCGGCAACCTATGCCGGTGCGGTGCCTACAACGGCATCGTTGCCGCGATCGAGGAGGTCGCGAAATGAAAACCTTCGCCTACCTCAGCGCTCCGGACGTGGACACGGCCCTGCAGTCGATCGCCTCCCGGCCGCGGGCAAAGTTCCTGGCCGGCGGCACCAACCTCGTCGACCTGATGCGCGAGGGTATCGAGCAGCCGGACACGGTCATCGACATCACCCGGCTGCCGCTGGATGAGATCGAGGAACTCGCCGGCGGCGGCATCCGGATCGGCGCGCTGGTGCGCAACAGCCGCCTGGCCGCGCACCCGCTGGTCCGCACCCGGTATCCGGTCCTGTCCCAGGCGATCCTGCACGGCGCCTCCGGGCAACTGCGGAACATGGCGACGGTCGGGGGAAACCTGCTGCAGCGCACCCGCTGCCTGTACTTCTACGACGAGGCGTCTGCGTGCAACAAGCGCGAGCCCGGCGCCGGCTGCGCGGCGCTGGAGGGGTTCAACCGCGGCAACGCGGTGCTGGGGGCGAGCGACCACTGCGTGGCCGCCCACCCGTCCGACATGGCGGTGGCCCTCGCGGCGGTGGACGCCACGGTCGAGGTGAAGAGCACGCGCGGCACCCGGC
>JBDTXT010000507.1:0-2521 GCA_040006035.1 Pseudonocardiales bacterium
CCGCCTCCAGCAGCGGGCGGTAGAAGAGCTTCTCGTGCAGTCGGCGCACCTCGCGCGCGTGCAGCGCCCACTCGGCCTCCCACACCGCGCGAGCGTCGCCGCGCGCGTCAGGGCGGTAGCCCATCGCCCGGCCGAGCCAGGCCAGCGCTGCTGGCTCCTCCGGAACCAGGTGGGTGCGCCGCAGCCTGCGCAGCTGTAGCCGGTGCTCGGTCGCGCGCAGGAACTCGTACGCGTCGATGAGACTCACCACGTCGTCGCGCCCGACATAGCCACCGTCGCGCAGCGCCGCCAACGCGGGCAGCGTGGCCCTCACCCGCAGTGCTTCGTCACCTCGGCCGTGGACGAGCTGCAGGAGTTGCACCGCGAACTCGACATCGCGCAGACCCCCGCGACCGAGCTTGATCTCACGTTCGGCCACCGCGGCCGGCAGATGGGCCACGACGCGGCGGCGCATCGACTGCACGTCGGACACGAAATCGGGGCGCTCAGCCGCCGTCCAGACGAGCGGGGCGATCAGCCGCTGATAGTCCCCGCCGAGCTCGAGGTCGCCGGCCACGGATCGCGCCTTGAGCAGGGCCTGGAACTCCCACGTGCTAGCCCACCGCTTGTAATACGCCTCGTGGCTGGCCAGCGTGCGCACCAGCGGGCCGTCCTTGCCCTCGGGCCGCAGTGCGGCGTCGACCTCCCAGGCGACGGCGTGGCAGATGCGCATCGTCTCGCCGGCCAACGTCGTCGCCGTGACCAGGGCACGTTCGTGGTCGGCTGGGTCGCCGTCGGTCTCACCGGGCTCGGCCACGAACACCACGTCGACGTCCGAGACGTAGTTCAGCTCACGACCGCCCGCCTTGCCCATGGCGATGATCGCCAGCCGGCACGGCTCAGCCCCCGGCGGCAGTCCTGCTGCGGCCACGGCCAGACCGGCCTGCAGCGTGTGCCCGGCCAGATCCGCCAGTTCCTCAGTCACGCTGCGCAGATCGAGCTCACCGGCCAGATCACGCCCGGCGATAGCGACCACCTCGCGCCGGTACGCGGCGCGCAGGGCGGCGACGGCCTCGGCCCCGGTGAGCTTCGCACGCACCCCGGCTGTCCCGGTGACCGGGCGCGAGGCATCCGCCCCGACGCAGGCCGCGAGCCGGCCGGCGATGCCGCTCGGGTCGTAGTCACCGACGAGTGCGCGCCAATCGGCGGGCTGGCTCACCAGGTGTTCGGCCAGCGCCGACGACACGCCGAGCAGGCTGAGCAGCCGGGCGCGCACGTCCTTACTGCCGAGAACCGCGGCGCGCAGATCCGCACCGTCCGGCTGGGCGATGATCGCGGCCAGAGCGACCAGCGCAGCGTCGGGGTCGGCACTGCGGCCCAGGGCCGCGATCACCGCTGCCGCGTTGTCGTCGGCCGGAGCGTTGGTCTCGACATCCCACCACGACAGTGGCCCGCTGGACAGCAGCTGCGCCGCCGCCGTGCCGTCGGCGAAGGAGAGCCGGGCCAGCCGTAGTGCCAGGCGGCCGCTGCTGCTCAGCTCAGTCATGTCCCGGCTGTCGCAAGCCCGGCATCGGCAGCGCGGTCGCGCCGCCGCGCGAGGCGCTCAGTTCGGCGGCCAGTGCCGCTCGGATCGCCGCCGGGTCCGTGATCGGCTCGGCACTCGATGTCGGCGCCCCCCGGGGGGTGGGCACGCTGGCGGGGTCGCGCACGACATTGGCGAAGGACTCGGCGAACGGCTGCCAGACCTCGGCCACGTCGTCGTGCGCCGCGTCAGAGCGGCTGAGCAGCAACTGCACGTCGTAGCCTTCGAGCTCTCGAGCGTCGGTGGCCGCCCAGGCGCGGACCAATTCCGGCGTGGTCTCGATGTGGAACTGGATGCCCCACGCTAGGCGACCCAACCGGAAGGCCTGCGTATCGCAGAGCGGTGAACTCGCCAGCTGCACGGCGCCCGGCGGCAGCGTGGTGATCGCGTCGAAGTGCCATTGGATGACGTCCGGGGTGATCGGCATAGGCCCGAACAGCGGGTCGCCGGCACAGACCGCCCGCTTGGCGATGAGCTGAGCACCGAACTCGGGGCCCGCTGGGTTGCGCGCGACCCGGCCGCCGTTGGCCAGCGCGAGCAGTTGCGCACCGAGGCAGACGCCCAGCGTCGGTACCTCCCGCGAGACGGCGTCGCGAAGCAGCGCGCGTAACTGCGCCAGCCACGGGGCGGCTGCGTCGTCGGTGGCGGCCATCCCACCGCCCAGGACGAGCAGACCGTCGTACTCGCTCAGCTCCAAGGGCAGCGTCGGACCACGATAGGGACGCAGCAGTTCCAGCTCCAGGCCCGCTGCCGTCAGCCAATCACCCAACCGGCCGACCGGATCGCTGTCGGCGTTCTGGATGACGAGCAGGCGCGGCGCACTCACCCGCCCAGCCTAGTGACGGACGCCTCCCGTCAGAGCGAGGGCAGGTAGCGGCGCAGTTCGTACGGGCTGACTTCGGCGCGGTACTCGATCCACTCCTCGCGCTTGTTGCGCAGGAAGAAGTCGAAGACGTGCTC
>JBDTXT010000508.1:0-2520 GCA_040006035.1 Pseudonocardiales bacterium
GACCCACCCCGGCGCGGGTGCCATCCTTACTGGCGGTCTGCGACGACCTCGGTGTGATCGGCGCGCGGCGGGCGGCGGCGGTCATCCAGGAGGACACGCTAACGCTCTCGGCCGCAGCGGCCTCGACAACCTGGCGGTGAATAACCGGATCGACGGTGCTTGCGAGCCTCGGAGACGGGTTCACGCTAGACACGACAAAAACATACAAACATACGGGTGCGGCTCTTCTGAAGTGAGGGCTGACGCCGGTGGCTGCCGCGTGAAGAGCGGCTGCTGACGTAGGTCTGCTGTGACCGCATCTTTCCTCCGACACGCCGTTCACCTGCACGTCTCCATGGTCATCCTGTAAGAGAATCTGCCAGTGACATACTGGCAGATGAGAGGATGTGGCGATGACTGCTCGAGATGCGCCCGCAGTTCCGCGGATGGTCCGCGGGTCGGTGGTGGTCCACCGGCGCCGCTGCGGGAAGCCGACGTGTCGGTGCGCGGGCGGGGAGGCGCTGCACGAGTCGACGGTGCTCAGCTACTCCGAGCAGGGGCGAACCCGGTTCGTCATGCTGCCTGCGGGGCAGGTGGCCGCGGTGCGGGCCGCGGTCGAGCGCTACCGGGCCGCTCAGGCCAAGCTCGATGCGCAGGGAGAAGTCGGGCGGGCGGCACTGATCACCACGCTGGCCGCTGACCAGAGGCAACGGTGAGCCGCGACGTGCAGGCCGGCGGCTTCACCGCCAGCCGTGAGCGTTTCGACACGGTGCTGGCCTTCCTCGATGGCACCGACGCCGCCGTGTTGTCGCACTCCCAACTCGAAGACCGCCTCGATGTCGAGGGCCGCGAACTGCTGCGCCAACTGTTCCAAGATCACCTGGAGCTCCGTGCGACCCGGGAGAGCCGGGTCGAGATCACCGACGCTGACGGGGTGCGCCGGACCCGGGTCGAGACCGGGCACACCCGTGGGCTGGCCACCATCTTCGGCGAGGTGGCGGTGACCCGGCTGGCCTACCGCACCGCCGACCGACCAAACCTGCATCTGGCCGACGCGACGCTCAACCTGCCCACCGAGAAACACTCCCACGGGCTTCGGCACCTGGCCGCCCTCGAGGCCGCACGCGGCTCGTTCGACGGTGCGGTCGAGGCGATCGCCCGGACAACGGGACAACAGGTCGGCAAACGCCAGGTGGAAGATCTCGCGCAGCGCAGCGCGGTCGACTTCGACGACTTCTACGCCCGTCGCCAGGTCCCCACCGGCGACCCCGCCGACGTGCTCGTGTTGTCCTGTGACGGCAAGGGCGTGGTGATGCGCCCCGGCGCGCTGCGCACCCCCACCGCCCGGGCCGCCACGAAGACCAACCCGAAACTTCGAACCCGGCTGTCCAAAGGCGAAAAACGCAACCGCAAACGGATGGCCGAGGTCGGCGCCGTCTACGACGCCACCCCGGCCCCCCGCACCCCGGCCGACATCCTGCCCGGCACCGACGACCGGCGCCGCGACACCACCCCCGCACCCCGGGCCGACAACAAGTGGCTGATCGCCAGCCTCGCCCACAACGCCGCAGCCGTCGTCGGTCAGATCTTCGACGAAGCCGACCGGCGCGACCCCACACATCGCCGCACCTGGGTGGCGCTCGTCGACGGCAACAACCACCAGATCGACCGAATCACCGCCCAGGCCAAGGCACGCACGGTGCCCATCACGATCATCATCGACTTCATCCACGTCCTGGAATACCTATGGAAGGCCACCTGGTGCTTCCACCCCGAAGGCGACCCCGCCGCCGAGACATGGGTGCGCCATCACGCGAGCAACGTCCTCACCGGAAAAGCCACCCGAGTCACCGACGCCATCCGACGCGCCGCCACCAAAGCCGGCCTCGAACCCACCCGCCGCGCCGGCGCCGACACCTGCGCCACTTACCTGACCAACAAACGCGCCCACCTCGACTACCCCACCGCGCTGACACGAGGCTGGCCGATCGCCACCAGCGTCATCGAAGGCGCCTGCCGACACCTGGTCAAAGACCGCATGGACCTCACCGACGCCCGCTGGGGCCTCCACGGCGCCGAGGCCATCCTCAAGCTCCGCGCCCTACGCAGCAACGGCGACTTCGACGAGTACTGGCGCTACCACCTCGACCCAGAGCACCGACGCGTCCACCAATCCCGCTACCTCAACAACGCCATACCGCGGGCAGCATGAGGTCCCTCCAGAAGAGCTGCACCCATTTCATGTGGTTACGTGAGCAGCGGGACACGCGTGGCGCCGTGAAGCCCGCCGTCATCGTTGGATGATGCGACAGCCATGATTTTCATGGCAGCAGCTTAAAGGGCGCTGTTGCGTTGACCGATGACGTGCTCGGGCAAGGTGGGACGATGCGTCGTGGCCAGCGTTCGGTGTTTCCGCCGCAGTCCGGTTTCGCTGGGTTCCGGTTCCCTCCGGAGGGGTGTCGGTAACCACGGCGCCACCAGTACCGCTAGTGAGGCTGCGCCTCGGACCGCCAAGTCTGTGGGCACGCCAAATGGTCCCTG
>JBDTXT010000509.1:0-2514 GCA_040006035.1 Pseudonocardiales bacterium
GAGGGAGGCGCCAGGGTGACCGCGGTCAACGCGCAGATTCGTGGTGCTCTTGTGCTGTCAGTCTAGCTCGCGGTGACCGATACCCTGCGCAGGTGCCCGCCGATGCCGCCCTTCTCGACCTACTCGCGGGACTGGCATACGGGGAGCTGTGTGCCTTCGACCGGCTCGCCGATGACGCCCGGATGGCCCCTACGCTGGGCGGCCGGGCCGAGATGTCGGCCATGGCGGCGGTGGAGTTGAGCCATTTCCAGCGACTGGCCGACCGGTTGGGGGAGCTGGGTGTGTCGCCCGAGGAAGCCATGGCCCCCTTCGTCCCTGCCCTGGAGACCTATCACTCGCTGACCGAGCCGTCGACGTGGCTCGAGGGAGTCGTCAAGGCCTACGTCGGCGACGGGATGGCGGGCGACTTCTACCGGGAGGTGGCCGAGTTCGTCGACCCGTCCACCCGGACGCTGATCCACGAGGTGCTCACCGACGCGGGCCGGGCCGAATTCGCGGTGCGCGAGGTTCATGCCGCCGTCGCGGCCCAGCCTGCGATCGCGGGCCGGCTGGCGCTGTGGGCCCGCCGGCTCGTCGGAGAGGCGATCAGTCAGACCCAGCACGTGCTGGCTGATCGGGACGCGCTGATGGTGCTGCTCGTCGGCGGGACGGGCGATCTGGCCGGGCTGTCGGCACTGATCGGGCGCATCACCGACCGCCACGAAGAGCGCATGGTGGCGTTGGGTCTGAACAACTGATCCGTCGCTCAGCCGGCGGCGAAACCGACCCGGCGCACGTCGGATTGGGCGATCTCGACGTAGGCCACCAAATTTGCCGGCACTATCACCCTGCGGCCACGCTCGTCGGTAAGGGACAGCTGCCCGTCGACGCTCTTCAGTGCGGTTGCGACCAGCTCCTCGACCTCCGCCGGGGTCTGCGAGCTCTCGAGCACGATCTCGCGCGGCGTGTGTAGCACGCCGATCTTGACCTCCACGCGGTCCTCCTGCAGTCGTTGCTAGCTTGTGCCGCCCACGGTAGTCGAGGTCCCAGACCGCGCTCGCCCCGACCGCTGCGCCAAGAGCGAACGTTCGCTGGCGGCCATTAGTGACCGGGTTCGCCCTGGCGCGGGAAGTTCGAGATGCCTCGCCACAGCAGCGACTCCAACAGCCGGACGGCGTCCTCCTGCGAGATCGGCCGGTCTTCGGCCAGCCACCACCGGGCTGCGACCTGGGCGGCACCGGTCAGTGCGGTCGAGAGCAGTTCGGCCTGCGCCCGGTCCAGGCCGGTGTCACCGGCCACCGTGTCGGCGACGGCCTGCATCGTCTGCTGGGCCACGGCCTCGACCCGCTCGCGCACGGCCGGGTCGTTGCCCAGGTCAGTCTCGAAGATCAGCCGGAACGCGCCGTCGCCGTCGCTGCGGTCGACGAACTCGAAGTAGGCGGTGAGCACGCCGTGGATGCGCGCCCGGTTGTCGTCGGTGGCCGCCAAGGCCTCGTTGACCGCGGCACCGAGCATCTCGGCCTGGGTGTCTAGCAGCGCCAGGTAGAGCTCCAACTTTCCGGGGAAGTGCTGGTACAGGACGGGCTTGGACACCCCGGCGCGCTCGGCGATGTCGTCCATCGCGGCGGCGTGGTAGCCATTGGCGACGAAGACCTGTTGGGCCGCGGCGAGTAGCTGCTTGCGCCGGGCCGAGCGCGGCAAGCGACCTCCACGTCCCAGTTCGGACGAGTCGGCACCGACAAGGCTGGACATTGCGACCTCTCCCAAACCGGTGCCGACTGTCTCGACGACGGGCGATAACCAGCGAAGTCTACTTACGGGTAGCCATGCTGGGCGTAATGCGGGCGCGATGGGCATCCTCGAGCACCCCTTCGAACAGGTCGCGCTGCGCCTCGACCCGCTCCAGCACCTCCGGGGCCGTGAATCGGAGGGTCTCCCCGGAGGCCACCTCGTCCCAGCTGACCGGGCTCGACACGGTGGGCTCCTCACGCGCCCGCAATGAGTACGGCGCCACCGTCGTCTTGGCCGGATTGTTCTGGCTCCAGTCGACGAACACCTTGCCCGAGCGCAGCGACTTGGTCATCCGCGACACGATCAGCTCGGGATGCTCGGCTTCGAGCTGCTCGGCCAGGGTTTTGGCGTAGCGCGACGGGAGATCCATGTCCCCGACAGTCACCGGTGCGCTGACCTGCATCCCCTTCGAGCCGGACGTCTTGGCCACCGGCGCCAAACCGTCGGCGGTGAGCCGTTCCCGCAGCGCGAGCGCGACCTCCGCGCACTCGACGATCGTGGCCGGAGCGCCGGGGTCGAGGTCGAAGACGATCAGATCGGTGCGTGGCTTGCGGCTGCGGCGTGGCACCCGCCACTGCGGCACGTGCAGCTCGAGGGCGGCCAGATTCGCCAGCCACACCAGGGTGGCCAGCTCCTCGACCACGACGTAGTCGATCGTCTCGCGGTTCATCGTCGACCCGGGTACCGGGAGCGTCACCGTGCGCACCCACGACGGCGTGCCCCGGGCCGCGTTCTTCTCGAAGA
>JBDTXT010000510.1:0-2500 GCA_040006035.1 Pseudonocardiales bacterium
GTCTGGCCGAGGCCGACCGTGACGTTGAAGAAGGCGCCGGTCGGGTCGTTCGCCATGACCGAGACGACGCCCCCGGCAATGCGGGCGGTGCTGATGCCCAACCGTTCCTTGACGAGCGGGCTTGCCAACTCCACCCGCTTCAGAACGAACTCTGCCTCGCCGAGTTCGCTCGCCCGCATCGCGGCTCGATCACTCATCTGACTGCCGAGGTCGCGATCACGACTGCTCCGACACCGACCAGGATGGATTTGCGCACGCCGACCGTCCTTCGTCCGATTCCCGGACCGACTCGTACCCGATGAACCCGACGCTAGGGGTCGGCGCGCACGAACGACAGTCTCCAGCGCGGCAGTACCTCGAATCCGGCACAAAGGTCCTTCAGAGAATAGAAACTGTCCGGCCTTGGCTGACCTCGGCCCGCGTTGCTGGCAGCCGGCCGGTCACTCCTCTGGCGCCCGACCACTTCCTTGATCAGCATCGTCCGGGTTAGCCGCCGGAGTCGGGTGGGCAGAAACTAACGCGTAACCTACGCGTTGGGTTCTCGTTATTCCGTGTAGCCGAGCCCGCCGAGCCCCGGAGAGCACATCGTGTCTTTCGCTGATCCCGACGACGAGGTCCTCGTGGTGCGGACAGACCCAGCCGATAGGCCGCGGTCGCGTCACGCACCGGACGCCCGGCACTTCGGTTTCCCGACGCGCTGGGCGTTGAACGCTCGCGGCGTTACCCGCTACGGGGTGCTTGCCCTGATCGCTGCATTCACGCTGTCCGCACTCGCCGCGTCGGCCGCCACTCCTCGATCCACACGCGCTGCTGCTCGGAGCACCACTCCGGATTTCCTGCTCCCGATCGAGCAACTCGTGCGACACAATTACCTTCCGGCGCCAGCCCTCCACGGTGACGTCGGCCAGGTCGGCGTGCCGGTCGACGCGCCGAAACCGCCGACTGCACCGAATCCCGGCGTCGCGGCCGGACAGGGTCCGGCGATAACGCAGTATCGAGGGACACCCGGCACGCTGTCCGCGGCGGCGATCGCGACGCTGGCGCTCGAACACGGCTGCTCCCCCGGCGCTGCGGTGATCGCCGCGGCCATCTCGATGGCGGAATCGGCCGGAAGCCCGAGCGCTCAGGGCGACATCGGTCTGATGACACCGGTGTGGGACTGGTCGGCCGGTCTCTGGCAGATCCGCGGCCTTCGCGCGGAGCGCAACACCGGAGCGTTGCGCGATTCAGTCGCGAATCAGGACGTTAACAAGAATGCGGCCGCGATGTACGCCATTTCCCAGGGCTGCACGGACTGGACACCCTGGTCGACGTACAACAGCGGCGCGTACCTGGCCTTCCTGGCGCTGGCGCAGCGCGCCGTCGAGTACGTCGTCACCTACTTCAATGCGCATGGACGTCGCTACCCCGCGGTCCCCGCGCCCGACCCGAACTCGGCGATACCCGTGCAGAGCAGCGGTGGCGGGGACAACCCCGCGGCGGCGGCCCCGGCTAGTTCCGACCAGACGTCGACCGCCCCGGCTCCGCAACCAAACGGCTCGGCGCCGAAGCCGGCTCGGACGAGTGCCGCTGCACCGATAAATTCGACACCTGCGTCGGCGCCGGCCAGCCCGCCCCCTCCGTCGTCGAGTGCTCCGGGCGGAACCCTTCAGCCGCCGACCACGTCGACGGTCGTGCCACCGCCGACCTTGACGCCTCCATTGCCGTCGACGACGTTGCCGATTCCCTTACCGACTCCGACGTTGCCGATTCCCTCGCTGACTCTCTGACGTTGCTGCACCTGCCATAGGCGAACGGCGTCAGGATTGGGCCTCCGTGGGCGCAATGTCGGGCCGCGCAACGGAAGCACCGGAGCACAGCGGGCACGCTCGCCCACTTCAGGTCGCGTCCCGGCATCGGGTACAACTGGAATGTGGCCCAACCCTCGGCCGAGGTCTATCACTTCTCCGAAGACCCGAGCATCCGTGAGTTCATCCCCCACGTTGCCGCGAGTGCCGCTGATCATCGACCGTTCGTGTGGGCCGTGGGCGCAGAACGCGCACCGGACTACTGGTTTCCTCGCAACTGCCCCCGCGCGATGGCCTGGGTGACTCCAGTGACCACCCAGCCCGATCGCGACTTCGTCCTGGGCCCGGGAAAGCACGATCGGGTTCACGCGGTGGAGTACGGATGGCTGGACGCGATCGCAGCTTGTCACTTGTTCGTCTACACCTTGCCCGCCCAGCCTTTCAGGTTGATCGACACTGACGTGCCGCACGCCTACGTGGCCGAGGTTCCAGTGACACCGCTCGGTCCGCCCGAGCACGTCGGGGATCTGCTCAGACGCCACCACGACGCGGGCATTCAGGTTCGGCTGGTCGACAATCTCTGGCCCTGGTGGGACGTCGTGACAACGACAAGCCTGGGCCATAGTGGCATCCGGCTCGCCAACGCGATCCCGCGTCGATCAGCGGGCCGGCCCGGGTGAACGGCATCAGCACGGCGCCCTCGGCGTTCGCTG